>JBBRME010000144.1:0-10962 GCA_038230995.1 Gemmatales bacterium | reverse complement strand
CTTCTTCACCCCATCCTTGGTTTCAATTTCGTACTTGCAGTCCTTTGCTCTGACGTGCATGTGCGGGCTGAACGCTGTGACGACGGCGTTCATAGGCAACTTCATTTCGGCTGTTTCCAGGTGGTTATCAGCACCGGGTGGAATCTCGATCTTCGGGTTGCCCAACGGTAAGACGCGGATTTCATTGGCTGGTTTCTCTTTGGCGAAGCGGAAGGCCACCTTGGTTTGATCCTTCGTGGCTGTTCCATTAGGGGTGTAGTGCAGTTGGAACTTCAGGCGGGCCCCTTTTTGCAATTTGCGTCCAAATCCTTCTGGCAGAATTTGATGGCCGTTGCCCGGTACATAAGCGGCGAAATACCCCTGTCCTTCACCGCGCTTGGGTAGTTCAAACTCACCAGCTTTCTTCGGAGGCAAGCTGAAAACAAGTACGTGATGCACCACTCGGCGGTCGGTTGGTTGAACCTCGGCAGCGATCACCCACTTCTCTTCTTCCAGTCCAGTTTCGACGATGATCTCTTCGTAGTCCATGAATCCCGTGGCCTTGATCTTGATCGGCTTGGGAATTTGCACGACAAGGTCGGGCTTGCCGATGTTCCAGTCCTCAGTGAACTTCCGCGGTAATGGGGCATAGGCAGCATCGCCTTCCGGGGCGCCATCGTTCAGCCAAGACAGGAGTGCCTTCTTGTCCACTTCAGGCATACTGCGGTCGTTCTTGAATGGGCGAGGTTCGCCAGCCTTAGGCTCAGCAGCGTGCCATGGTGGCATGGTGCCATCGTTTATAACTTTCTTGATCATGCCTTTGTTGGCCAGCAGTTGCTCGCGAGTGCCAAGTTCAAATGGCCCGACACCTCCATTGCGGTGACATTCCATGCAGTGCTGTTGCACCAGGCGGGAGATGGTGCTGTGGTATGTGACCTTCGTTACGTAGTCTTTTGCCTTTTCCAAATCCAGTTCGCAGCCAGGTGCGGTGGTTGCAGTCAGAACGGGTCTTGTTCCAGCCAGCACAGCTTCGATGGCGTCTTTGACGTAGGTATGCTTAGGGGCGTCGGTACTGTAACCCAGCCCGTATTGGTCGTCGAGTGCCCCTCTGTAAACAATCGTCCGTTTGGCATCGAGTACATAAACATCGGTGGTCGATTTCGCACCCAGTGCCTTGGCCCAAGTGCTATCGGTATCCCTGATTGTGGTACCTTTCCATTTCGCTGCTTCGGCGAAGGCTTTCAGGTCTGCTTCGGTATCCGTAGATACGGGTGAAAGCAGAACGAATACGAAGCCCTTTGCGGTGTATTCCGCTTCCAAGGCCACGATGTTTGGCAGGAACTTCTTGCATAGCGGGCAAGTCGTACTGGTGATGGCAATAACTGTGCCATTAGAATTAGCTGAGGCCTTTGATAACTGAAAGGTTTTGTCAGAAATGTCCGGTGCCATCCGGCCAATGCCTGCATAACTAGGCGATGTTGGCTTCGGTGCTTCCATATTAGCTGCGAATGCCGATACCGAAATAAGGATTGTACAGCAAAAAACCGCGAGCCTACGCATGAACAATCTCCACGGTCAGAATGCACTCAGAACACACTCAGCGAGTGTTTTTTACAACTCTCGCACTTCAAAGCGTCATCCACGCTAAGATAGCATGGCTGATACCTGCCGAAGTACGCTTTTGTTTCGTTTCACCGGGGCTTCATGAAATGCAACGTTTGTTTCCCCTGTTCGCGCTGATGTTACTCCCTGCCGTTGTCTGTGCCGACGCCAAGAACCCGACTTATGACGATGACGTACTGCCGATCCTCAAGCAGCACTGCGTTAGTTGCCACGGGAACGACAAACAAAAGAGCGGCTTGAACGTGGCCACGTTGGCTGCCATCAAACAAGGCGGGGCCGGTGGCGATGTGTTGAAGGCAGCAGCGCCGGACAAGAGCCGACTTTACACTCTCACTGCGCATACTGAAGAACCAAAGATGCCACCGTCGGGCACGAAGATCCCAGATGCCCAAATTGCCACCATGAAGTTGTGGATCGACCAAGGTGCCCGCGAGAACTCCGGGGCCAAGGTGGTCATGCCCGAAAAACCCAAGGTGAACATCGGCTTGGCCAACGTGGCCAAAGGTAAGCCCGATGGTGCACCACCGATGCCGCAGGCCGGGAAGTTGAAGCTCGATCCGCCGTACCAAGCCAAGCGACCCGGCGCGGTGTTGGCGATGGCGGCCAGCCCATGGGCACCCATCGTCGCCGTGGGCGGGCAGAAGCAAGTGCTGCTCTATCAGGCCGACAACGGCGACTACCTCGGTAGTCTGCCGTTTGAACATGGCCAGATCAACTCGTTGAAGTTCAGCAGAAATAGCAAGCTACTGCTGGCTGCCGGAGGGAAGGGAGGGGCGAGTGGCAAGGCCGTGCTTTACAACATCGAGACTTGCGAAAAGGTCACGGAAGTCGGCATCGAGACTGATGCCCTTCTGAGTGCCGACATCAGTGCCGATCAGAAGTTCATCGCCGTGGGTAGTCCGTCCAAGCTCATCCGCATTTACAACACAGCCGATGGCACCGTGGCCCACGAGATCAAGAAACATACCGACTGGGTGACGGCTCTCGAATTCAGCCCCGATGGCGTACTGCTGGCCACTGGCGACCGCAACGGCGGCATGTTCGTGTGGGAAGCGGCCACAGCCCGCGAGTTCCACACTCTGCGGAATCACACAGCGATGATTACGGACGTGAGCTGGCGGTACGACTCCAATGCCTTGGCGTCGTCCAGCGAGGATGGCACCGTGCGACTGTGGGAAATGGAAAACGGCAGCAATTTTAAAGGCTGGGCGGCCCATGGTGGCGGTGCTGCTTCCGTGAGATATGCCAAGAATGGGTTGCTAGCGAGTACCGGGCGAGATCGCGTGGTGAAGTCGTGGGATCAGAACGGGACTTTGCAGAAGCAAACCGCAGCCTTGGCCGACCTTGGGCTTCGCGTTGTGTATTCACAGGATGACACCAAACTCATCAGCGGGGATTGGGCGGGCAATCTGAGTTGGTGGAATGCTGCGGATGTGAAGCAATTGGTGTCGATGGACTCCAACCCTGTACCGTTGGCACAGCGGATTCAAGCTGTTGAGGCGTTGGTCGTCGATGCGGATGCCAAGCTTAAGCAACAGCAGGCCGCGTTCACGGGTGTCGAGACGAACCACAAGAACGCCGTAGCTGCGGTACAGGCCGCGGAAGCAAGGGTGAATCAACTCAACGCTGAACTTGCTGCGGCGAACAAAGCCGTGACTGACACCACCAATGCCGCAAACGTGGCAAAGAACGCCGTGCCCCCGGCCAAGGCCGAGGTAGATAAGTTCACCGCTGCCGTGCCCAATGTCATGAAGATCGAAGCCGAGAAACAACTGGCACTGAACGCTGCAAACAAGGTGGCCTTGGATGCTACGGAGGCCGCGAAGAAAGCACCAGCGGACATGAAACTGGCTGAAGCCGCCAAGAAAGCTGCGGAGGCCGTGAAGCCTATTCAAGCGGCGTTCGATGCGGCCAAAAAAGCCGTGGCGGACAACGCAGCGGCCCTGAAAGCGGCGACGGACAAGTTGAATTCTGTGACCAAAGCCGCCAACGACGCCGTGGGCGTGCAAGCCGAAGTGGCAAAGAAACCAGGTTTGATCCTACCACAGATTGCCCCGGCACAAGCAGCCATTGCCCCAGCGAAAGCGAACGCCGACAACCAGGCTAAAGCCGTTGCCCCGGCCAAGGCGGCGCTCGATTTGGCCCAAGCAGAATTCAACATGGTGAAAGCAAGGCTGGATCGCCTGAAACCAGCGGCTCCGGTGGTGGCAGTCGTTCCGACACCAGCTCCTGTACCAATGCCGATCAAGAAGTAACGGTTACTTCCGTCGATAGAAGCTCGCCGTGGGGGTTTGCACTACGCACTCCCACACGTTGGGGCGGCTGCGGAAGTAGGCATCGTAACCATCGTCTCGTTCTGTCGTGGTCGTCAGGGCAAAGGCAAACTCACAGTACTGCATTTGCATCCGATCCAGATACTCACCAGTGTTGGCTTCGTCAGCCCGCACGAATTCCAGCAACCAGTCGTCTCCGAACACTTCGCAGCGGTCGTCCACAAACACGCGGTAGCCCGGAAAACGGTGGATGAGGTAGCCGCCGTAGATGTACTCACAGAAGATGCGCGGGTTTTGTGCGCCAACCGGTTCGTACTTCTTCAACTCTTCATCGCAATCCAGCGGCCAATGTTTCGGATCGAGCTTGGCACAACCATGCCCAATCAGCGGCACTTCGAGTTTCGCTGCTTGCAGACCAAACGCGACAGCTAATGCGATGCTTGCAGTCAGAAGGATCTTCCAGGCCTCACGTGGTCGAGTTGAACTTGGCTTGTACACATCGGGTCGACGCAGCGCGAGCCACTTGGCCAGGATGGTGTGTGGCCAAGTCTCGGCCAGCACGAACAACGCGACCGGAGCAAAGATGGCACCGTGCCGAACGCGCAGAAACGACTGCACCATCCAGAACAATGGGATAAGCCAGACCACTTGTGGCCGACGCGGAAAGGTGAGTGCAAGAAGCGACATGTAACACACTGCGATGATAACCGTCGGCCAGGCGAACAGGTTACTCAAATCCAGTGGGCTATGCTCGACGATCAGTTGCGGAAGCTTCGTCATGCCGTTGTTGATGTACAACCACGTGCGCACCATCTCAATGCCATAAGGGCTGCAAAACGCCATCGCCCCGCAAACCACAGCAATACCACTGAAGCCTGCCAGCTCTCTCCACGACTTCGCTTGCGGCCAACGCAACAACTTCACACATACCCAGCCAGCCCCGGCCATGGCCAGCGTGGCCAGCCCACCCATCATGCCACCGTGAATGTTCGTCCACACCCAATACAAGGGAATGAGCCAGAGGAGTTGCCAGAGCTTGATCCGCCGGGTTTCGTACTCGTTCAGCATCCAAAACGTGACCACCATGCCGATCATGGTGAACAGGTGCGGGCGCACGTGGAAGTGCGTGCTTGCTGCAAACAGCGTGAAAAACGTAGCGGCAATAGCGTAGATCGGATGCAAGCCGATGCGTAGTAATTGCGTGGCCAGCCAAGAGTACAGCCCGGCCACGAGAGCGGTGGCCAACACCAGTTGAGTGTCGAACCCGCTAATGCGATAACACAGGGCCATCACCACTTCACCGAGCCATTGGTACGGTGTCCATGTGTCGCCGTGGAAGGTGAACGTGTAGGGATCGGTGCGGACGAAGCCGCCTGTGAGGATGTCCTCTCCAACGCGGGTATGCCAGAACTGCCCGGGGTCGCGCAGAAAGCGGTTGCCTAAGGCAAGTAAGCCGAACCAGAAGACGAGGAAGATCAGAGGGCCGTGGTAGCGATTCATGCAGGCACCAGCACTGGGGCTTGCGCCGTTTGTTTAGGCAGGATCCACCATGCCAAGCCAATCGCTGGGGCCACCCAGGCGAACACGAACGACGGCCAACCGGAGATTGCCAACGCCACCATGCCGAGGTTGATGACGGCGTACACGGACAGTCCGAGGTTGGCTCGTGGACTGTTCACCAATTTCGAGGCCACTTGAAGGATGGGCAATAACAGCACCACAAGGTCGAAGTGCCAGGCACCGTAGGGCGTGGTGAGGAACGACAATACGGTGAGCAACGGTAGTTCTTCAACACTGTTCCACGTTGCTCGACGAGTCCAGCGATACCAGACGAACCAAGGCAGCACAGGCAGCATGGGCAGGAACTGCAGCCAGAACTTTTCGAGACCGAACAACAACCGCAGCGGGATGCCAAGAGTCAGCGAGATATGCTCCGCCGGAGGATGCACACGATAAGCTTCAAAGTAGTGGTGCCAGACCTGTGGGTTGAACGCCATGGGTATCGCAATCGTGATGACCGCACCGCACAGCCCACCAGCGATCACTTTCCATCGCTTTTGAAGGATGGCATCCATCGCTATCGCCAACCACAGCAGGTACAGCAGGTGCGGCTTGATGGCAATCAATACGCAACACAGCCCAGCCAGGAACGGGTAACCGTGCTTCAAACACCACGCATACCCGGCGAGGCCGAGCAGCAGGAACAACGAGATTTGACCGGTGTTCAGTGCGAACAGAGTCGGCACGAACACGAGGCACAAGCCGATGGCCAGCATCGCGCGGTTCTTTGGCCCGGCATATGTATTCCAAAGAAGTAAAGCAGAAGCAGCCATCGCACCCAAGTGAATCAACAACCAAACCAACTGACCTGCCCGCGCTGGCAAAGCACCCAGCGGCATGACGAAGCTGAGTGTCCATGGTGGGTTCCACATCATCACCGCGTCGTCGACTGTAGCCAGTTCGCGCCCGGCAGCCTGTTGCAACGGCAAAAGCGTGACCTTGGAGTACGGGTTGTTCCCTTCCAAGTTCAAGCGACCAGCGGCCCAATACTCGACGTAGTCATCTGGCGGCCAGATCGACGGATCGTGCAACAACTTGTTCACCAGCAACCCGCCTGCGGCAAACGCTACGATTCCAGCGAATATGGTTAAGACTTTGCGAAACATCAGGCGCTCGCCTCCACAAGGCTCGGCTTCCACGCGCGGGCAAATTGGCAAAGCGCGAACAACACGGTGGTCGCAGGTGCAAACCAGAAGTTGCACATGGAGTTCTCGAAGCGCAGGGTGAGCAGTGCCAGCAGATTCAAGGCTGCCCAACTCAGGCCGAACTTCCAAAACAGCACGTGGTTGTTTGTTTCAATCAGTCGGACCGCGGCAACGGACACCGGCAGTAACAGAATCACAAGATCGAAGCCCCAGGCACCGTAGGGTGCAGCAAGGAGCGAAGCGAGGACGAGGAAAGGTAACTCACGCAACCAGTTCCACGAGGCACGGCGAGTCCACCAGTACACCACCACGGCAGGCAGCATGATCAGAACTGGGATAAACATCACGCGGAACGGTTGGCCTGGCCAAATCATGCGGAGCAGGTAGCCGAGTGTTGGGTTCATCCAATCGTGGACGGTGTAATTCGTTCCACTAGTATGCTGACTGTTGCCGAGGTACTGACCCCAAACTTCGTTGTTCCAGAGCAGCGGAATCGTACTGAACACAAGCATGGCCAAACCGCCGCTCAGCACACTCCGCCAGACTTTCTGGCCACGCAATGCTTCGAGGATCAGCACCAATGCAAACGCCGAAAACAGATGTGGCTTGATGGCCGTGAGCGCGGCGAACAATCCGGCAAGCACAAAACGTTGACGACCAACGCCCCAGGTAAACCCGGCAATGCCGAGGATCAACAGCCCGCTGATCTGCCCAAGCAGCAGCAGGAAAACAGTTGGGGCGAAGAGCAAGCTCAACAGAATGGGTAGTTTGAAATCGTCCGTCGGGCGGTACGTCTTCCACAACAACGCCGCAGCCCAAAGCACTGCACCGAAGTTGAGCACGAACCACAGCAACTGACCAAGCCGCCACGGCATCGCGCCCAAGGCCATGGCAAAAGGTAGCGTATATGGCGGGTTCCACATCATGATGGGGTCGGGCCGAATCTCACTTTCCGGCAAGCTGGCCTGAATCAGTCGTTGCAGCGGATCCAGCACTGCACCGTCGTACGGGTTGGCACCGTTCAATGTGGCTCGTCCCGCGCTCCAGTACTCCATGTAATCTTGTGGGCGCAAAACGCTGGCATCGTCCCAAGCGTGGCGTTGGGTAACGCCGACAATCACGACGACGACCAAGAGCGCAAGCAGCAACAGCCCGGTACGAACAGTCATGCACGAACTTAGAACAGCTTTGTCATGTTGCCCAAAGGAATCATGTTCGCATTCCATGTTAAGTAATGTCTGCTTGAGACATCTTCAGACCGCGTGATCGGCAAGCACGTTCAGGTCAAAGTTTCTGCGTCTTGCGTCACGCCTGTTTTCACACACCCCTCCGCGAGACGCTGCGAGACGCAAGAACTCATGAAGTGTTCACGTCTAATGACTCACACTGCGTGATGGAATGTGGCATCGCTCGCACGGACATCCCTTCCAAAGAAGCCGCAGGAACAATGGAACACCTGATCCGCCCAAACTGCACCAGACAACGTTGTTACAGCCTTCCGTGTTCTGGGCCGTCTGCTAAGTTGAAGACTTCAGTTCGTGTGATCAGAGTCGCTGCCGGTTCATCCTCTTCAGCAGCAACTCACATCGGAGCTCCTCAATGCCCGCGCTGGTTCGGACAAGGCTGTCCGTGATGATGTTCGTTTTCTATGCGTCGCTGGGCACCTGGGCCGTAACGGCTAGCACCTACCTGAAGGCCCCAATCGAGCAGGGTGGGTTGCAACTCTCGCACTCGCAGGTGGGCTGGATTTACTCGACCTTCGCCATCGGTGGCATCCTTGCCAACCCATTGCTCGGGCTGCTGGTGGATCGCTTGTTTCGTGCCGAGCGCGTCTTCGCAGTCGCGAGCATCATTGCTGCGCTCATCCTGTTTGGTGCTGGAACCTGGTGCGATGCTAGCCTGTTGAATCTACAAACCTCGGCTGATCCGACTTCTTTGAACTCGTCGGTGTTCACGTGTCTGTTCCTGATTATGGTTTGCTACTCGTTTTTCTTGCAGATCGCCATGCCACTGGCCACGGTGCTGAGCCTACGAAACTTACGCGACCCGGCCCATCAGTTCAGCCGCACGCGGATGTGGGGAACCGTAGGCTGGGTCGTCATCGGCCTGCTCTTGCCAACACTGGTCGTGGTGAAATCAGCACAGCCTTTTTACTTAGCAGGGGCCTTGATCCTTGTTGTGGGGCTGTATGCGTTTACCTTGCCCGCGACTCCTCCGAAAGGGCATGGTAAGGGCTTGGCGGAGGCATTCGGGGTGCCAGCACTCGCGTTGTTCAAGAAGCGTTCGTTCGTTGTGTACATCAGCGTGGCATTCGTGCTGTCCGTCACCAATCAGTTCTATGGCGTGCATGGTCATCCGTTTTTAACCGAACGTGGCTTTGCTCACCCGGAACGTTGGATGACGATTGGTCAGTGCCTCGAAGTTTGCTGCATGTTCCTCATGCCGCTGTTGAAACCGGCACACACCATGAAGTGGTTGATGTTGTCCGGGGCTATCGGTGGAGCACTACGTGGGGCAGCACTTGCATGGGGGCCGGATTGGATGATCTTGGGCTTAGGCGTGCCGATGCACGGCTGGCAGTTTGCATTCTACTTCATCGTGGCTGCGACTTACATCGACCGCGAAGCCCCGGCCCATTTGCGTGGAAGCACCCAGGCGATAGCAGCGTTTGTGGGCGGCGGGCTGGGGCCACTCGTCGGGAATCTGTTTGCGTCGAACGTGCTCAGTTCCGGAGCAAGTTGGACGACCTTCTGGCTCTGGCCGATGTACGTTTGTTCAATCGCAGCAGTGGCCTTTGCTGTGTTCTTCCGTGCCCCGGTGCGATTTGTACCACCTGTCAGTGTGCCAACGAAGCAACCATTTGATGAATTCGTTGAGACCGAAATACCAGCTCAACAGGCTTGATACATCCTTCATGCCTGCCGCTGGCTAACTATTTTTGCAGAGAAATCCACTACGAAGACCATCATGCCTGATCCATACACAATGCCTGTCCTGCAACAACCTGGTGCTGGGCTGCCGTGGTGGGAATTTCTTGCGGCGAAGTACATCGTGTTCCCGGCGGCAGTTCGCAAGCTCACCTGGGCGACTGCAAACGAAATGTTTCAGATGGAAGGTCGAAAGGTACTGGCCCTGTGGGACGCCACACCTGCGGACAAGTTAACCGAGCGCGCGCTGATTCGTCGCATCAGCGGCATCGAAGATTCTTCACGCTTTTGGTCCGTGGCCATGACCGTGGAACATCTCAACATCGTCGGGCAGGGTATGAATCGCATCATCGATTTGTTGCTGCGTGGTGAAGTCCCGCCGGGTAAGCCCAACACCGCCGATGTGAAACCCAAAGGTGAACTGACAGCGGAGGCTGTCCACGCCGAGTTCAAGCAGTTGCTTGCCGTTCCAGCACTGCCTCAACCAAGCGAGATTAACTCCGTCCGGCACACTCACCCGTGGTTCGGGCCAATCGACGCATTCCAGTGGCATTGCCTACGGGGCCTTCATCATGGAATCCACCGCAAGCAGATCGAAGCCATCCACCGCAGATTGAGCGTAGCAACGAAGTGAGAAAGCGCTCAAGGAGAGCGCTTCCGGTGAAAATTCCATGATCAAGCAATTCGGGAACTGATCTAGTAGAGCGGTTCCCGAATAGGTTGATTGTTTTTGTTAGCCGAAAGCGCCAGCGACGGGCGACAACTTGAGCCGTCGCTCGCGCGTCCGGCTAACTTTAGATGCTCAACCAGTTCGGGAATCGCTCTAGACCTGAGTGCCCTGTGTCGGAAGTCGGCCCGACGTCCCTTCATCGCTTTTCTTGATGTAAAGGAAGTACACCATGACTATCAGGATGACGAGCAGAATCCCAAGGATCACAAAGCGGATCGGCGAATTCTTGTAACTCTTCTTCTCGTCGTCGCTACGCCGCCGTTTTCCTTTCTTCTTGCCTGTCGATTTCTTCTTCTTGCGAATGGGTCGATTCTCTTCATCGTCTTCTTCGTCGACATCGACACGTGGGCGTTTCTTTGGCATCGGTTCGTCTTCATCCTCATCATCAATCACGACGCTCGGTTTGCTTTTTGCCTTGGGCGGAGGCGAAACATCTTCATCATCGTCGTCATCAATCACAACGGCAGGCTTGCTCTTCGCTTTTGGCGGCAGAGGCGGAACGTCGTCTTCATCATCCTCAACGGCAGCAACCTTGGCTGGCTTACTCGTCGCTCGGCCAGTGTTCTTGCCGGCCTTCACAACAAACTCTTCCTGACACTCCGGGCAGGTGATCGGTTTCCCAACCGTAAAGCCGGAGTCTGATCCGAGAGTGATGCGGCATTCCGAACAAATCGTGCGATGAACGATCATGTTGAACCTTTGGGCGACCCGATGCGGTAGTGTCG
>JBBRME010000143.1:0-10974 GCA_038230995.1 Gemmatales bacterium | reverse complement strand
GCCCCGGTGATGATGTCATCGAACCCGTCGTTATTGGTGTCTCCGGCGGACACGTTCACCCCGCCGCGGAAGGTCGGGTCGTAGGCGAAAAAGCTGCGGATATCGGTGTTCGTTACCCCGTCGAAAACCCGCACGTGCGGGCCCCCACCGGCCCCCGCCCCGGTGATGATGTCGGCCCGACCGTCTCCGTTGATGTCCCCGGTGGACACGCTTACCCCGCCGCGGAAGGCCACGTCGAAGGCGAAAAAGCTGCGGATCTCCGCGCCGGTCTTACCGTCGAACACCTTGACGTGCGGGCCACCCCCCGGCCCGGCGGCCACGATCAGATCCTTCACCAGGTCGCCGTTCACGTCGCCGAATGCGCTGGACACCGGCCCGGTGAAGCCGGGGAAAGGGATGAAGTCCCGTACCACTTTGTTGTTCTGCTGCGGGTCGATCACCTGCACACGTCCACCAGCCCCGCCAACGGCGAGCAGCAGCGATGGGGTGATGAGGTTTGGCACTGTCCCAAGGTCGAATACCCTCTGCGGGCGGTTCTCCGGCGCGGTGGGGGCTGGAGGTGCGGGGGGAACTACGGGTGCATTGGCGGGCGGGTTGGTGGTGGTGGCAGTGCGGTTGTCCGATACTTGAAGAATGCGCTCGTAGGTGATTGCGAGGCCGAGGGGCACCCCGTTCTCGATCGTCGCGGTGGTCTGGAACGGGGTGCCTTCACCCGCCCCGACCAGTTTCAACGAAGTCACGCCGGCGAGCGACATGGATTGGTACACGCTCCCGTTCACCACTAGTTCCAGGTTCGTGCCGTTCATCCGCACGGTGATGGAATCGGCCACCACGTCTTGCCCAACGGACTGGAACCGCAGGTCGAGAACGATCGCCGCCGCCGGGTTGGTGATGGGGTCGATGAAAGGAGAAGCGAACGAACTGATGCGGGTGTCGTGGGAGAAGCTGCCGAACCCAGCGCCCACATTCGGGTTCAGTTCCGCCGGGTTTGGGTTCTCCTTCGGTCCGGAGGTGGTGGTGCCGATGATCCACCTCTGGCCGCTCAAGGTCACGAATACCGGCCCGCCGGAGTCGCCTTTGGCACCACTGCCTTCGTCCGGCAGCCCCAAGTCTACCACCCCGAACAGCCGCCCGAAGGCGTCGTTCGCCGGTAGTCCATTGTCCACATCGTACAGCAGTGAACTCTGGGCTGTCATTCCCGGCAGCCGGTCGCCCAGCCCGTCGTACCGGTTGCGGGCGATGCTCTTCTGAAGAATCTGAGCTGTGGGCGTCTGCTCGCCAGTTGCCCCACTTCCGGTTGAGCCATACCCCACGATGGTGATTGTCTGCCCCACCTCGTCGGTATTGCGGTACAGCGGATACCGCTCAGCCCCCACCCCGGCCGGGCCGGACGGGGCGAGTACCGGCAGGGTAATGACGGCGAGGTCGGCGTTCAAGTTGTCGGCCGCGTAGTTCGGGTGGATCGTGATGTTCGCGGCCGGGATGGGGATGTTAATCCGCCCGACGTTCGGCATGTCGAACGCTATCGAGATGCCTGCGTTCAATACCCCCTGCGGGTTGGCCACGACGTGGGCCGCGGTCAGGATGTGCCGGCCGCTCGGCAACAGCGACCCGGTGCCCCACGACCCCTCGGCGGCGTTCACCTGAACGACTCCGTCGTACCCGGTGCCGACCGGCACGATCGGAGCGAGGTCGAACTTGCCGACGATGGGAGTGGTGCGGGTTTCCAGAGTCTCGAAGCTTAGACGTGTGGATCGGTGGGACGATGGGGACACAGGTAGGCTCGGTGGGTGCGAGGAGAGTAGGAGAGATGCAATTGCGATATCCGTGTTAGCATGGCGTCCGCCGAGAACGCGCAGCAATCAATGAAAATCAATATAAGCGGGGAGAAAGGAGTTCCGATACGACTGGTCGTACCGGTTGTGCTGGGAAAACAGTCCGTGCCGGAGCGGTTATTTGTCGGGCTTGGGCGGGTACGTTTCCCACGTTCGGTGAGCAGTTGACGGAAGTCTTCGCGGCCGCGGAGCAGTGGCCACGACTCGGCTGGAATAAGGCCACGACAAATGCACCCTGAGCGAGAACGGCAGTCGGAGACGGCACCCAGACAAGGACGGGCAGCGGCGCTTGTAATAACGCTCACGCCATCACACACTCACTGAATCGACGTGTTTTTAACGACAAAGCGCCAGATATTGGCACGACACTCGTTCGTCCTGCCAAGCAATTCTTGTCCACGGTCGGGCTCTGTGATTCCCGTAAACACGACGAAGCCTGGCAGATTGAGGAAAAGACAAGGGGACTGTCACTGGGACGTGCACATTCAATATTGACCTATTTTCCTAAGTCACTGATCGAATACTTGAACGTAATCCTACATCGTTTTACTTTTCGTTCGTCGTTACAATTTGTTTTCATTTTCCTTCACACAGCTACCTCGCGTAACCTCATGCAGCATAGCCGTTTCTTGTGATTCATGCCATGTCATTCCAACATCAATTCTTCTCATTGAGGATGGTCAGGGGTGGGTGTCCCCATACCCGTGAGAAGCATTCACGCCAGACAGAATGTCGATTTGCCAGGTCGGTTGCGACAAAATCTTCGAAACAACTCGGCCTTGTATCACTTGCAAGCCCTGCCTATAGCTCCGCCATGGTGCAGCGTTCGGCCATCTTTCGTGCAGTTCTTTTCGCAGCGGGATTACTTCCGTTGTTGGGCTGCTTTGGCTTCGTACAGAATCCGGCGTATTTTCCGTCGCTCCTGCCCGCAGGAGATGTGATCCAGACTCACGCCAAGCCTGCTGGCTTAGGGTACTATCGCGACTTTGATCCACAAGCGCACCGGTTGGAAGTGACACCGGCGACGGCAAGTTGCAAACTTGGCGGTCAGCAAGTGTTGATTGCCACGGTCTACGACAAAGACGGGATCGCACGCCGCGCCCGTCGCGTGGAGTGGATGATCGAAGGGCCAGGGCAGATTGTGGAAGTTGATGAATCTGGCATCTTTGCTGGGCGTGGTTACAAGGTGAACTCAAAGAATGCAGTGTCTTATACCGAGTACGGTGAGCATTGCTACACCCGTGGAAATAGTGATCCGGATGACGACTTCACCGTGGGTGCCGGGCAGACTTGGTGCGTGGTGACATCCGCAGTACCCGGCGAAACCGTGGTGACGGCCTACGCACCCGGCGTGTTCAACTGGGAACGTGGTCGAGTCAACACAAAGATCAACTTCGGCGGTGGCGAAGGAGTCACCTTTGGTAGCAGTGGTAGCGGTGCCAAGCCTTATACCAGTGGCCCACGCAATGCTGAGGGCGAAGTGACCTCGGCCCGTGTCAACAGTCTCGCTTCGCTCAAAACAACCATCCGCAACATTGCCAAACGCGAGGGCATTAGCCCGGAAGATTTGCGTGTACGCTACAAAGTGATTGATGGCGAACCTGCTGATTTTGTAGCCCCACCAAATGTGAGTGGCACTCGATCCGGTTTGGATTTTCTCGAAGTACCTGCGGACGCAGATGGCTATGCACCCGTACGGGTGAAGCAGATCAACCCAAGGGTCGGGCGCACAAACGTCGGCGTTGAAGTGTTGAAGGAATCGAGCTCTGGGGAATTCGTTTCCGTGAGTAAGTCGATTAACACGATTGAGTGGACGGCCGCCGGGTTGAACGTGGAACTCACCGGGCCGAAGTCAATCAACGCGAATGAGAACGGCGAACTGCTTCTGACGGTAACGAACAAGAGCGAAGTTGAAGGCTCACGTTCAACCGCGGAAGTTCGTTTTCAAAACGGCTTCGCCATTGGCACCAGTAGTCCGGCTCCATCGGAACGCAACGGCCCACTGGCTATGAGTTGGGCCATACCGGCACTGTCGCCCGGGGCCAAGAAAGAGATTCGCATCCCATTCCGCCTCGATAAAAACGGCAGCTACGTTGCCCAAGCTAACGCCATAAGTGAAGACGGCCTTACAGCAGATTCCCGCGCTACGATCAGCGTTGGGCAAGCGAACCTCAAGGCAGTGGTTGATGCTGGCCGGGTCGTGTCCGTTGGTGAAGGCTTCAATCTAAAAATCACAGCCACCAACAACGGCACGATTCCACTGGATGAAGTCAAAACCTCGCTGGCCTTCGGCGATGGTCTCGAACACTCGACGAATGGCGAAGCGGTGCAAGCCACTATCGGAACACTCGCGCCAAATGAATCTCGTAGTGTCACGGTGCCACTGGTAGCCCGCCGCACTGGCAAGCACCCGATCCAAGTAAGCACCTTTTCGGGCAGTGTGGTGGATCGTGGCGAATCGCTCATCGAAGTACGACGTGCGGAACTCAAAGCTACTGTGGATGGGCCAACGAAACTCGTACCTGGTGCCAACGGCATGTACGAGTTCGGCGTATCGAATAATGGCGATGCCAACGTGCCCAACGTTGTTTTGAAAGCGTCGCTGCCTGCGGGGCTGACGCCAGACAAAGCCAGCGACTCCGGTTCGATCAACGGTACATCTACGGTCACTTGGCGCATTGGTGATGTGCCACCCGGTGGACGCAAACTTGTCAAGGTAACGGTGAAGGCCGATAAGACCATCGATAAGGGCATCGTTGCAGTGACGGCGAGCAGTGGCGAACCGGGGCGACTCGCAACCAAGAACGAAGCCGACGGATTGACGGCCAAGGCCGACATGAACGTGACCGTGATCGGTCAACCAGCACTCTTGCTGGAGATTGCGGAGCCAAGCGAGGCCGTACCGCTCGGTCGCCGCGCTGGTTATCGTGTGGTGGTGAAGAACAAAGGCAGCGGCCCAGCCAAGCAAGTCAAGATCGTGATCGACTTGCCGGAAGAGTACGCCAATGTGCGTGGGATTGGTGCCAACCAGACGGACATACGCCCGGAAGGATCAAAGCTGATCTTCCCAATACTGAAAGAGCTTCCAGCTAATTCCAGTTACACCGTGACGTTTGAAGTTGAAGGTGCCAAGGCTGGGAACGCCCGTGTGAGAGCAGAAGTGACTGCAATGGATCTTGCCAAACCACTGACCGAAGAACAATCGACGAGGGTGCTGGAACGCGGGCGTTAATTAGGCAGTCTTTTCGTAAATGCCCAGCAAGCAGTGCTCCGGGTAAGGCAGCCCAAGGGTGTGAAGGAATTTCCAGAACAGCAGTTCGAAGTAATTCAGAAAACGGAACTGGGAAAAAGTGTTGAGGTCGTCCAGCCGGCGGAAACCAACTTCGGTCATGCCGCCCATGGCCATTTGCTTGCGTAAAGCTCGTTGGGTGTTCATGCGGTACGCCACGGGAAACGTGTCTTTCTCTTCCGTCTTCCAAAAGAATTTTTTGATCGGGTGATGCAATTTGAACGGCACTAGCCACGCAGCAATAGACAACGGCGACCAGAGGTTGATCGTGTAGATCACGACCCTTCCGCCCGGCTTCAAAAGACGTGAGATACTCTCTACAGCAGCCTCAGGTTTCGAAATATGTTCGGCCACCATCCGCAGGCTAATCAGATCAAACTTCTCGTCGCTTTGGAAATCTTCGATAAAAGATTGATGCGCTTCGTGGACGATCCGATTTTCATGAATGTTGGCACTGGGATCAATGCCGACTAATCGCCCGGCACGCGTAGCCAACAACTCTGCCAGGGCCACATTCGAAGGAAACACATTTCGTCCACCGCCGACATCCATCCATCGACAGCCTGGTGTCACTACGCGATTCATCAGTGCTTCGTAGAAATCGTCAGGCTGATAGTACTTGAACTTGAATCGTCGTCGTGGTCGATCACCTTGTTGTTCAACAGGGCCATACTTGGCGAGGTAGAACTGCGTCATCTCGGACTGCGGAAAAACGAGATCCATTCTCGCCAGTTTGGAGGTGGGCTGTTCCGTCATGCTGTTATTTTTACGGCTTTAATGAGGAATGTCACGGGGCTTTGCCCAAGCAATAGAGCGTGCCTTTTTCCGTGCCAACAAGGATATAGTCACTCCCGATTGCGACTGAACCCGTTACGGCACTGTCGAGCGTAATTTCTTGCAGTTTCTTGCCGCTATTGACGTCCAGAACATAGAACTCGCCAGTCAGCGACTGACAGCCCACATAAACGCGGTTGCCAACGATCACGGGGGAACTATCCACAGCACCTTCGGTGATGAAGGACCAAATCTCTTTGCCAGTCTTTCGGTTCAGCCCGTACACCTTGCGATCCCGGCTGCCGAGGATGACGACATCGTCGGCAATTGCGGCAGACGAGTAAAACGGCTGGGCTTTTTTCACTGTTTCAAACTGCCAGAGCTTTTCCTTGGTCTTCAGATCAATGGCGACCACCTGATTCGTGACCGTACCGATGTAGGCCACATCATCCTTCACGCAGGAGGTAGCGGCCGCTTGCCCTGGTAGCTCGATCTTCCACAAACCTGCACCGGTCTTGGCATCAATCGCGTGGAAGTGACTATCGCACCCGCTGGCAAAACAGACATCGCCGGACACGGTGGGCGTGCCATTCGATCCACCGTCGATCTCGAACGTCCAAGCTTTTTCGCCCTTCTCGTTCAGGCACGTCACAGGCATTCCTTGGGCGGCCACAAGAATTCGCCCATTATGCAAATTGCAACCCGAGGCGATTTCCCCGCTTTCGTTGTCGAACATCCACACCGCTTCGCCAGTCTTGGCGTCTCGGCAATACACTTTCCCGTCGATGTTGCCAATGAACACTTTGCCGTCATGAATGAGCGGCGAACCTTTCAGCATGCCGAGCTTCTGCTTCCAAAGTTCCTTGCCTGTGATGGCATTGATAGCGTAAAGATGGCGATCCATAGATGCGACGTAGATCACGTCACCAAGTATCGCGGGTGCCCCGGCAATCATGTCCTTGGTTTTGAACGACCAGCGTTCCTGAAGTTCGTCAGGCAATGTTGCGTTGCCGAGACCTTGGCTCGCAGCGTTGCCACGCCAGAAGGCCCAATGGGCAATCGGTGCCACTGCCACGGGTTTGATTGGAGCGCCGAGCAACAAGCTCGAAAGGAAAAGCGTAAACATCAACTCACCTGTTCTTCGTTACCACGCGGCTTGTAACAGGTCCAAGATATCCGATTCCTGAACTTCACGCGGATTGAATCTTGCCGTCCATTGCTCATTTGCTTCGTGGGCCAAGATCGGCAAGATGCCCTCGTGCACACCGACATCTCGCAATCGAGTGGGCAATCTTGCTGCTTCAACGAATCGGCGGCAGTGGTTCACGAGTTGATTCGCAGACCCACTGAGTGTTGCATAGTCCTTCGCAACGACTTGGCTGTTGAATTCGACGACATGAGAAAGCATCAACCCGATGGCGACACCGTGCGTCAGACTGTAGTGGGCCGTGAGTGGATTGGCACAACTGTGACACACACCAAGCATGGAGGCTTCAATCGACATTCCAGCGAAGTACGCCCCGAGTTGCATGTTGGCGCGTGCTGAAAGATCGGTTGGGTTCTTCAGCGAAGTCTCAAAGTTTGTCGAAAGCAGGTTCCAGGCCTGCTGGGCACACATGCGAGAGTATGGGTTCGCTTTCTTGCTGACGAACGATTCTACAGCGTGGGAAATCGCATCGATACCGGTAACCGCCGACACGAATGTTGGCTGCGTTATGGTGAGTTCCGGATCAAGGATCGCCACCCGGAATGCTACCTTCTTATCGCCACATGCCATCTTCATGTGGGTACTGGCATCAGTAATCAAGGCGTAGCTCTGGGCTTCGCTACCGGTGCCTGTCGTTGTGGGTATACCAATGCTGGGCAGCATCGGCTTGGTAGCCTTGTCATGACCACGGTAGTCTGCCATCTTTCCACCGTTGGTGAAGAGGAAGTTGATCCCCTTCGTACAGTCCATCGCTGAGCCACCGCCAAGGGCTATAAGCAAATCGGCCTGATGTTCAGCAGCGGCCTGCACACCGAGTTGCACCACGGCATCAGTTGGGTTTTCCTTTACGCCGTTAAAGACACTTACGGAAAGACCTGAAGCTTCTAGGAAGGCCTTGGCCCGCACGGGATGCCCCGTCGAGTTCAAACCGGGATCGCAGACCAAGAGAGCACGCTTGCCTAATCGCGCAGCGACCCCGCCCAACTGAGTCAGCGAACCAGCACCGAAAATCAATCGCCCCAGCGGCGTGACATCAAATGGCGGCATAATTCTCGGCAATGTTCAAAGAACGCTGTTTGTACAGGTGGGTGAACAGGTTGCCTTCGTGGGGTTGATCCCACGTCAGACGGTTTGTTGGGAGTGCCCCGATGTTGAGACGTTCGATGTGGCTGCAAGCCATCGCGTCCTTCAGGAACTCAACGTCGCTGGAGATCACCGAGGCAGCGAGAGTGTAACCAATTCGGTGAAGAATGTCGCGCTGGGGGCATTCAATGACACTTGCGTATGGGAACAGGAACTCTTTATTCGCCAGCGGATGATCCGGGCTATCGCAGCGGATGATAGTAGGTAGCAAGTAGGCAATTCGGCCCTCCTTCACCAGGCGGGGCAGGTTGCGATACTTCGCCGTTACGTCCACCGCACCGGGCACCCTCAATCCTTCTTCGAGCATGTTGTTGATGGCTTCCGCAACTTCCGGCTTGGCGAAGGCACTGATTTCGCAGTTCGGGTCGTCCCACGGGCGAGGCACCATCGTGGCGAATCGCTTGGCGACAGCATCAGCTACACGGTCTGCGTTCTTGGTCGTCCACACCGCGCTAGCATTCACGCAAGCCCGGCCCCCATTCGCGGCGATGCCTTCCACGAGCAGGTCGATGTACTGTTCAGGATTCTCGGCAGCATCATCACCAAGGATGTATTTGCTGTAGCCGGTGCCGTGGATTTCTACTTTATTGTCGTTCTTGTACGGTGCCATGGTGCGGTCATCGCCAAAGGCCATGCTCCGGCCACACAAGCGAAGGATGTCACCCGCCCCGGCGTGATCAGCAGGCAGGAAGGCCATGAACTGAGCCGGCATACCGGCTTTGATGAAGGCTTGAATGACCCGCATTGGTGTCCATGGCTCTTCGCGACCAGGCTTCAGCAACAACGGCATCTTGAAGGCCAACGATGGCACCCAAAGTGAATGCACTCCCGGCGAGTTCGACGGTAGCACGGCACCGAAGACATGCGTTGTGGGGAAGAAAGCTTGCATCCTTCCGCCCTTGTTGCTGTAGCCTTTGTCCAAGGCTTCCAGATCCAGCCCTCGGGTTAGTCCGGATAGAACTTCTTCAATGTTGTCCAGTACATAGTGAACTTTGAGGGCGTTGCGTTGGCAGAACACCATTGGGCTACCCGTGGTAGCTGATAGATTTTTGACGTAGTCATCAAAGCTCATCTCAGCATCGCCACAAGCTAGAATAGAGTCCTTGAAGTGTGTGGCGGCTTTCTTGTAAATGTCCAGGATGTCGCGGATCGGAATTGCCGCGAGTTCTTTGTGCAAGCGTTCAGTCAGGCCGATATCGCGGGCGATTTGAGAGCCAGTGACTTGGCTCACTTCGGCCATGGTTTCGCCGGTCACGTGGTGTATCAACTGCGCTTTTTCAAGGCTTTGATAAGGCTTACCAAAACGCAGGGCAGGAATCTGAATCATCTTTGAGCCTTCGTAACGGTTCTCGATCAAATTGATAGTAACCGTGGGGATACCGCGGCGAATGGAATCGCTTACAAAGTGTCTGCCCGGATAAGTTTTGTCATGGTAATTTCGTTCCCACGGGCATTGTGGCGAACCTCGTCAAAGAATGTCCTGATGAGCAGCATCCCACGTCCACTGCACTTTTCGCAACCATCGGTTTCCGTTGGGTCGAGCAGGGCAGCCACATCGAACCCCGGCCCCTCGTCGCGGATAACGACGCGGAAGGAGTTGGCTTTATCAGCATGAAGAAGCACATGAACGCGGCGATCCATGTACGGCTTTCGTTGAGCACGCTGTGCAATCAGGCGGTGGTATTCATCCCAATTTTCGTTCTTCAGAGACGATGGAACTTCGAGATTGCCATGGATCATAGCGTTTACCAACGCTTCATGAATAGCCACACCGATTCGCATCCGATCCGAGTCATCAAAAAGTTTGAACTGCTGAAGCAGAACCTCGGCTTGGGTCACCACGAGTCCGATGTATTCCGTGTCGTTCTCGAGTGTGTACACCTGACTGCTGCTGGTCAAGCGTTTGAGAAACATCGTCCGCTTGAGTTGTGAATTTGATGTGTGCAGTACTTCGCTCAACGTGTCGCCGATGTCGCGCTGGATGTTTGCCGTGCTGACAAAGCTCGTTGCTCCGGCTTGCAACGCTGTCAGGGTCAAGTCTTCCTGACCAAGCTCCGTCAGCACGATGATCGGGCAATACGGCAGTTGCTTTCGACATCGTGCGATGAATTCGATTGGTTGTGCGTTCAGCACTAACAACACGGCATCGTACTTGTTGGGTGTTGAGTCATTGCAATCAGTCACAACGTCAATGGCATAGCTAAGTTGACGAAGGGACTCCGCCAGTAGGTTGGCGGCTGTCGTCGATTCAGAGAGCAGAAGCAAACAGACCATGTGGCACGCCCGCGAGAGACGATGTTACGTTTGATACGGCCATGGGTTCAAATGTCATTCGGTTGTTGTAAAAGGCGAGCGGTGCCCGTGATGACACCGCTCGCCAACAATCTTCTACTTCGCCATTTCCACCATGCGGGTTTCGCGCACCACGGTGACTTTGATCTCGCCAGGGTAGTCGAGTTGTTGCTCGATGGCCCGGGCAATCTCCCTGCACACCCGAAGCGCGTCGGCGTCGGTGGTGCGGTTGGCATTGGCAATCACGCGAAGCTCTCGACCAGCTTGGATGGCAAAGGCGTTCTCCACCTCGGGGAAGCCACAGGCCACGGCTTCGAGTGCTTCCATCCGCTTGACGTACTTTTCCAAGGTCTCGCGGCGGGCACCCGGTCGGCTGGCACTAATCGCATCCGCCGCCGCAACGATGACTGTGTAGATGTGATCCACACTGATCT
>JBBRME010000142.1:0-10997 GCA_038230995.1 Gemmatales bacterium | reverse complement strand
ATGCCTGCGGATTTGCCGAGAGTGGCTTTCAGGATTCTTTGGTGTACACCAGACACCAACTTTGCATCCACTGCGGTCGGCCTGCGGGCAATACAAGTAGCACCAAGCATTACCGTGAGCACGGGCGATTCGCCAACCTAGCGAAAGCGCATAAGCCACGACCTTTTCGATCTCCTTGTGCGGATGCCTGTCACGTGCAGCCATGATAGTCCTTGCTGTTGACGCGCGTCAACATGAATGCTGCAAAGCCCTTCTACATCGCAACCACGATCTTCCCCAGTAACGTCCCCGCACCGCCGGTGGTGTTGGCTTCTTGTAATTGATGAGCTTCGACGGCTTGATCCAGAGAATAGGTTTTGCCAATGATGGCCTTGAGTTGTCCGCTCGTCATCCACTTGTTCATGTCGTCGGCGCAGACCCGTTGTTCCTCGGGAGTCATGCTGAACATGACGAAACCGCTCAGTGACAACGCCTTGACATAGAACGGCCCGTTCGGGAACACTGGTCGAGCACCTCGGCCCGCCATCACTACCATGCGGCCGCGCTGGGCCATGAGTTCCACGGCACGTTCAAATTCGCTCGGCGGTACGGTGTCGTAGTGAACGTGGACACCTTTGCCGTTGGTGAACTCTTTCACCGCCTCCACGATGTTGTCGGTCTTATAGTTCAAAACGAGATCGACGCCGAGTTGTTTGAGGCACTCGATCTTGTCTGCATGGCCAGCCGTGGCGATCACCTTGGCCCCAACCGCTTTCGCCATCTGCACCACGCAGAGGCCCACGCCACCGGAACCACCGTTGACGAAGACGGTCTCGTAGGGCTTCAGTTGCGTGCGCCAAAACAGGCCGAGGTGCGCCGTGATGCCCACGAGGGCGAGTGCTGCCGCATCGGCCTCCTTCACGCTGTTGGGCAGTGGGTACAGCCAATCTTCCTGCACGGCAGCAAACTCGGCGAATGTACCCTGCCGACCCAGCAGACCTTGATTACTGCCCCACACGCGGTCGCCCACCTGGTAGCGTTTCACGGCTTGGCCGACCGCCACGACGGTTCCTGCCAGATCGCAACCAAGGACGTAAGGCTTGGGCAAGTTCATCGCCACCTTGCCCGCGCGGATGTAGGTATCCACTGGGTTGACGGAAGCCGCTGCGACCCGGACGAGAACTTCATCGGGCTGTGGTGTCGGTGTTGGAAGATCGCCGATGCGGATCGCTTCTGGCCCGCCGATGTCTTCGATGTAAGCAGCTTTCATGATTGATCCTTTGATTTATGCCTGACCGGAGAAGATCACTGAACCACTACCCAGCAACATTTCCAGTTGATCGACCGCCACTTGCATCGGGTTGACGAAGTACTCGGCGTTCAGCTTGAAGCGTGCCGATTTACCAGTCGGGTCGAACACGTTGAGGTAGACCGGGCAGTTGCCACGTGCCCGTTTCAAAATCGACCCCACGGCGTCGAAGGTCGATTCCGCATCAGCGGAGTAGCTCATCCGCAGGATCATTCCGCGAGTCAGTTCGGACTTCGCCGTTTCGAGGGTCATCACGCGATCCACGATGATGTCCGGCTCGGCGGCACTATCCCGGCTTTCGATTTTTCCGTCGATCAGCAAGATGCTGTCGAGCTTTACATCCTCACCGAAGCGGGCAAACTGTTCCGACCACATGATGCACTTAGCCGTACCGGAGAAATCTTCGAGCCGGACGATGGCCCAGCGGTTCCCCGAGTTGCGGCCCTTGCTCACCACCTTGGGCAGCAGTTCAGTAATCATGCCCGCAAGGCGGACTTCGGTACCAACACGCAGCTTGCCGATCTGCCCGGCTTGGTGCGTGCGATACCGCCGCAGTTGATCCTCGAACTGGGCCAGCGGGTGGCTCGACATGTAGAAGTCGAGCACTTCCTTTTCGAACTTCAATCGTTCCAGTTCCGGCCATTCGACGACATCTGGCAACGATTCGCCCATGGGCAGTTGGCCAGCGACGACTTCCGTTTCGTCCGTACTGCTGAACATGTCGAACATGTTCTTCTGACCGCGGCGACGGTCGTCAGCTTTGCCATCGGCGGACTGCAAGGCCCGCTCGACAGAAAGGAGCATGGCGTTGCGTTTATTCTTGCCGAAGCAGTCCATCGCCCCGGCCTTCACGAGTTTCTCGATCTGCGCTTGTTTCACATTGCGTGTGTCGACACGTTCGCAGAAGTCGAAGAGGTCTCGATAGGGCCCGCCTTTCTCACGAACCCGAACGATCTCCTCCGCGGCACCCCGGCCAAGGCCCTTGATGGCGGTCAGGCCGAACACGATCTTGCCGTTCACTACATCGAAGTCCGGCTGGCCTTTGTTGATGTCCGGTGCTTCCACGTCCACACCGAGCTTCCGCGCATCGGCGATGTGCTCGACCATGATGTCGCGCTTGTTGCCGTCGTCGATTTCCGAAGAGAGCAGGGCGGCCATGAACTCGGCGGTGTAATGCGTCTTCAGGTACGCCGTCTGGTAGCCGATCATGGCGTAAGCAGTCGTATGCGACTTGTTGAAACCGTATTCGGCGAAGTTGACGATGTTCTCGAAAATCGCAGTAGCTTGGTCCTTGGTCAAGCCTTGGGTCTGTGCCCCACTGAGGAAGTCCTTCCGGCCATCTTCGATCTTGTCGTGCAACTTTTTTCCGATGGCCTTGATGACCGCGTACGACTTCGACAACTCAATCCCGCCGAGGCGGTTTAAGATGCGCATGATCTGTTCTTGGTAGACCAGCACGTTGTACGTTTCGGAAAGCACATCCTTCAACACGGGGTGTTCATAGGTTAACGTCTCGCGGCCGTGCTTGCGGTTCACGTAGCTATCCACCATCCCGCTCTTCAGCGGGCCGGGGCGATACAGGGCCAGCACGGCGATCAAGTCGCGGATGTTGTCCGGCCTCATCTGCTTGAGCAGTTCGCGGATGCCGTCGCTTTCGAGTTGGAACACGCCTTTGGCATCGCCGCGTTGCAGCAGTTGGTACGTAGCGGGGTCATCCAACGGGAACTTTTGCGGGTCGAGTTTTACACCGCGAATGCGCTCGATCATCTTCACGGCCTTGTCCAGCACCGTGAGGTTCCGCAAGCCGAGGAAGTCCATCTTGAGCATGCCGACTTTTTCGAGGATGCCCATTTCCCACTGCGTGGTGACGACCACCTCGCCGCCCGCCTTCTTGTCCTGATCGGCCACGTCCTTCTTGATCACCCGCTGCACCGGCACGTAGTCCGTAATCGGCCCGCTGGAGATCACCACGCCTGCAGCATGGGTGCCGATGTTGCGGTTCATCCCCTCCAGCTTGCGGGCCACGTCCACCCAGTTTTTCACGGTGGGGTCGTTGTCGTACTCCTTCTTGAAATCCGGCACGCCCATCGCGTCGGCCAGGTCGAGTGCAATCGCCCCCTTCATGGGCACGAGTTTGCACATGTAGTTCACCCGCTCCAGCGGGATGTTGAGCACCCGGCCCACGTCCTTGAGTGCCGCCTTCGCGGCAAGGGTGCCGAACGTGCCGATCTGGGCCACGCTGTCGTGGCCGTACTTTTCCTTGACGTACTGGATGACCAGTTCGCGCCGTTCCTGGCAGAAGTCGATGTCGATATCCGGTGGCTCTTTCCGGCTCTTGTCGAGGAATCGTTCAAACAGCAAGTCGTATTCAATCGGGCAAACGTGGCTGATGTACAACACGTACGAAACGATCGCGCCCACGCCGGAACCCCGGGCGGTACTGGGGATGCCTTGCTCGCGGGCAAAGCGCACGAAGTCCCACACAATGAGGAAGTACGCGGCGTACCCCATGTGCGAGATCACACCGAGTTCAATCTCCAGCCGTTCGAACACCAAGGGGTCGGGCTTGTCGCCGTAGCGTTCGGTGATGCCTTGCAGGCAAAGTTCCCGCAGGTACGCATCGGCAGTCAGCTTCTTAGGTGTCGCAAACTTCGGGAAGATCCGCCGGTTGAAGTCGAGCTGAATGTCCACGCTATCGGCAATGGACTGTGTGCGTTGCACCGCGTCGGCATAGTCCGGGAAGAGCTTGTACATGTCCGCCGGGCTGCGGACGAAGTACGGGTTCGGCATCTTCTCTTCGGGGTACGTCCGCTTGCGTGGGTCGTGCAGCCGCTTGGTGTTGATGCAGAAGTAGATGTCGTGTGCCGTGGAATCCTCGGCACACAGGTAGTGGGCATCCGCCGTGGCCACCAGGGGCACGCCCACTTTGTCCGAAATGTCCGATGCCGCCGGAGTACAGATGTCCTGCAGGCCAATGCCGTTGTTCTGAATCTCGATGAAGAAGTTCTCGCCGAACAGCCGGGCATAATACTCGGCCAGCTTCTTCGCTTCCTTGTGCCGCTCGGCCAGGATGTGCTGGTTGAACTCCCCGGCCAGGCATCCACTCAGGCAGATCAATCCTTCGGAATGGGCTTCGAGAATCTCGCGGTCGATGCGTGGCTTGTAATAGAAGCCCTCCAGGAACGCGATGCTGCTCAACTTGATGAGGTTCTGGAATCCCTTGGCGTTCTGGGCCAACAGCGTCAGGTGCGAACTGGCCTCGCCGCTGCCGCCCGCCGACTTCGTCTTTTCTCGACGATCCCCCGGTGCCATGTACGCTTCGTAGCCGATGATCGGATTCAGGCCGCCCTTGCGGCAGCCTTCGTAGAACTCGATGGCCCCGTACAGGTTGCCGTGATCGGTGATGGCCACGGCATTCATGCCGAGTTTCTTGGTCTGCTCCACCAACGTGGGGATGCGGTTGAATCCGTCAAGCAGGCTGTAGTGCGTGTGCAAATGCAGGTGGGCGAACTGCCGTTGGGCCATTGCCGAAGTCTCGAAGTCAGGTGAGTCGGGGTACAGTGGCATTCTACGGAGGCGGGATAGAGCCTGAAGCGTCAGCGAAGGGTGGGGGTGGGTACTTAGCGTGCAGCACGTCGTCAGCCAGCGCTCTAAACATTTATAAGGACGTTCTCCACCGTTGGTTGTTCGTTTTTTCAGGCCAACGGCCTGCGCGATGACAGCCCAGGGCAAGGAGCGTAGCGACGCCGCCCTGGGTGGGCAGGAAATGAGTTCAGGCCAACGGCCTGACAGATTCAATCCCACACATATCGTTCATCCCATTCCATCCCATGCTTCTCCAACAAGAGCCGATACTCCTCCTGAAATGTCCGGACGCGATGATGCTCTTTCTGATTCTGAATGTACTTCTTCACATCGTCGACCTTTGACGAGCTCACCGAGAACACCCCATAACCAGCCTGCCAATAGAACTCTGGATGAAGCGTGGTCTTGGCCCATTTCGACGATTCTTTCTTCACGTCTTCAACGATCTTGCTGATGGGATGAACGCGGCTGAGACGAAACAGCAGGTGAACATGATCCGGACGACCACCGATGCACAGTGAGTCTGAATCTAGCCGACGAAGGATGCCGCCAAGGTACTCAAAGTGTCGAGTGAGTTGGTCTTCCTGTACGAAGGGCACTCGGTTCTTGGTGCTGAACACGAGATGGACGATGCCACCGCCGCGTTTGAGGAGCTACTCCGCCGCCTTGCGGTCGGGGTCGGCCACGGCCAGCGGCGCTTTGCCCACCACACTCTCGGGCATCCTTAGCACATAGCAGGTCAGGTTGCCGTTGTGGGTGATGAGGTGTCGGCCGTCGGCGGCCCAGTCGAGCCAGTGGATCGGGCCGGGCGATGGCCAGTCCCAGATAGACTTCATCCTCGCGATATCGAGAATACCGATGCTACGGTCACTACCGCAGGCCAGTTTCTTGCTGTCCGGGTGGAAGACAAGAGTGGAAACGTAACCCAGCTTTATACCATCGGTATACCTCGCAACTTCACGAGGTTGCTTGCTGTTCAAATCAAGGATGACAATCACGTTAGGGTCGTCGGGCATATGTGCCAGATAGCGGCCATCGGGCGAAAACGCTGCCCGATAATGCCCAACGTGCCAAGCAATTGGAATCGTGGCATGAACCTCTGGCTTCGCACCCGTATTCCGCCACAGCACCAGTTTCCACGTTCCGCCTTCCTTCTCGCCTTTGGCCTGTGTTGCAAACCAGCGATCGTCGGCGGAGTACCACACTTTGCACCCATAAACTCCGCCGAGTAATTGCTGATCCTTCGCTGTGATCGACCATTTCTGTTTCGGTGCGTCCCCGGTCAGATCCCAGGCCTCCAGTTGCTTGGGGTTCTCACGGGGCGAATAGACCACCATGGTTCGGCCATCGGGTGAGACATTGCCGAGGGTGTTCGGGCTGCCGAACGGCTCGCCTATTGGCTTGAATCCGGAATCCTTCTGGCGATAAAGTTGCGAAATTTGGCTATGCTGCGGTGCGATTTGCACAAAGCAGTTCTGACTGATCGGAAGGACTGGCCCAGAAGACACTGAGTCGAGCATGGCTTGCGGTTGTGGCGAGGGACTGGCAAAATCGTAAAGTTGAAACCGGTTCCATTTTCCTTCCTGCCGATCAAACCGTGGGACCATCAGTCGACCCGATGTTCGATCCAAAGAAGTGCCTTTGTCCCAATGCGGAATCGGAAAAGCGGTGCTTGGATCGAACGGCGACAGTTCCTTCGGCTCCTTGCCGGAAAGATCCCAAAAGCGGACGAGGCCGTTGTCATTCCCAATGATCACCTTGGTGCTATCGGGCGAGAACACCAAATCACCGATATAACCTGCCACATCGGTCTGATCGAGCCAAATCAGACGTTTCGGTTCCTCCCCTTCCAGGCGGAACAAGGCGGTGGGACTATTCTTGCTCAAAAGCCATTTTCCATCCGGCGAGATGGCGCACGCCGATTCGCCTCCGACTGCTACTTGCTCAGGAATACGATGAACGAGCTTCGGCGGATTATGCGACACATCCCAGACTTGCGTTTGCTTGTCGGCCCAGATAACGACTTTCTTGCCATCCGGGGTGACCGCTTTCAACCATCCCTCAGCACCCAGCGAAATCGGCAGTTCTTTGTCATTCTCGAACTTGGCATTCTTAACCGTCGCCCGATGGATCTTCCCATCCTTGTCCGCGTAGAACATTAGATCGACAGCCGATGCCACGGCCGGGTAGCCCTTCACAGCAAACTTATCGACTGTCAACTTCGGCTCGCCGTTGTTCCAGTCGAAAAGGGACACCGTTTCGTTCGCACGGGTCGAATGGGTGAGAAACGTCTTTCCCGATTCTAGCACAGAGCATATTCGTCCGCGGAGGTGTCCCCATTCCGTCATCTCTTTCCCGTCGACTTTTATCGGCTGCCACTTCGATTGCGGGCCGTTTAGGAAAATCCGCCGAACCCCTTCAGTACCGCCAATCATCCCCACCGTGAGTGTCTGTCCATCAGTTGAAAAGTGAAGACTCGTTGCGACTGTAAGCAAATTACCATCCACTGGGATATTCCGCTCGACGGCTTGCTTTTTCATGTCCCAGATGATGATGTGCTCGGTTCCCGAAGATCCTGTGGCAACTCTATTGCCATCTGGGCTGAATGCGATCGATGCTACAGACGCCCAGTGTCGCCGTGCATGGCTGCCGATCACGCCCACGAGTTCCTTCGGTTGCCAGTCGAAGCGTTCCTCTTTCGGGATGGCGTTCGGGTCGAGTTTATCGAACGGGCTTTCGCCGACGGGGATCGGCGTCCAGATGTGGGTCGATGGTGAAATGACCGTGGGCTTATTCACCTCCGGCTTTTTCGCCTCTGGGACCACTGGCTTGCCGTTTACCTCGATCTTGGAATCGTCTGGCACTTTCAACTCGGTGATACTGCCGTCTTTATTCGTGATCTTGATGATGATGAACCCGACGCCAAGCACCAGCATCGCCAGAGCCGCAAACCCCGCAGCGACAAGCAGCCACTGCCCACCGGGCTTTTTCCGCGATGGGGCCACACCGTTTGTCGGGGCGATGGCCGCTTCGACGGATAGCCCCTCCGTCATGGAGTCGGCAATGTCCGCAAAAGGGTTCTCCTGCTGAACCGCCGTCACCTGAATTGGGACGTAGACCACTTGTGGCTGCGATGTCGGTCGCTGAACAAGCTGTCGGCGCGAGGCCGATTGTTCCTGTGAAATCGCCCGCACACGTTTCACGACTTCAACGGCCGACTGTGGCCGAGCATCGGCCTTCTTGGCCAGCAACTGGTGAGTCAACTCGGCCAACGACTCGGACACGTTCGGGTTCAGTTCGCGAACCGGAGTTGGCTCTTCGGTTGCTAGGGCCATCAGCACCGCCATCGTATTCGGGCCATGGAACGGCAGTTTCCCGGTACAGAGCCGATACATCAATACGCCGAGACTGAAAAGATCCGTGCGGGCATCAACCTTTTCGCCGCGAGCCTGCTCAGGACTCATGTACGCCGGGGTGCCCACAATCGCCCCACTCTTTGTGAGTTCGACTTCACTGTCCATCGGCTTTGCGAGACCAAAGTCGAGGACTTTGACGCGGCCATTCGGTGCTTCCAGCCACAGGTTACCCGGCTTGATGTCGCGGTGAACGAGACCAATCTTGTGTGCGGCCGCCAGACCCGCTGCCGCTTCCATGGCGATCCGCAACACCTGCGGGATGCTTAGATTTCCCTTTTTCTTCAGAAACCCGTCCAGCGGATAGCCTTCGAGGTACTGCATGGCGATGTAGGGCACGCCCTGCCGTTCGTCGGCCTCGTACACCGTGACGACGTTGTCGTGGCTAATCTTGGCGGCCGCGCGGGCCTCCCGCAAGAACCGCTCCTTCGCGGCAGCGTTGGCGGCGTACTCGGGCAGCATCACTTTCAGCGCGAGTTGGCGTTCGAGCCGGGTGTCGATGGCCGCGTAAACGGCCCCCATACCACCCTTGCCGAGTTCCTTGACGATGCGGTATGGCCCGAGTGTGCCAACCTCGCCAGGCTCGACAGGCGGGCCGAACCCAGTTGCCGATTCAGTGACTGACTTGCCCGCGGGTGCGAGCGTGTCGTCGTCATCGTTGCGTACGGAGTTGGCATTCGTAACGCTGATCTCGGGCTGCGTTGGGCTTTGTTTGCTCATGTCCGAATCCCGCAGAAGTTGATTGTTGCCTTGCATGCCCGCAGAGATCTCTCGCCTATGGTATTCATTGACACAAATACAGGCGAAAACAATCGGAATCGACACTGTGTGTTATGAACACATGAGCGTGTAAAAGTGTCGCATGTCGTCATTGCGATGTCAACGGTTCAATGGTCTGAGAGCAGGGCACGGGCACATTCTCAATGTGGTTGTCACATTGGCCTTCATGCTTGAATCTACGAAAGCATGCAGACAACGTTTTACTTCTCGATTTCTGTTACAATCGAGAGCCGCCCAATTTGCCCATTGACATCTGACGTAAACAATCTTCCAGCAAGAACTTCGGTTCCTTCAGTTCAAATCATTCCAATATCAATTCTTATCATTGAGTATCGTCAAGGGTGGGTGTCCCCATGTGCTTGAGAAACATTAACTCCAGACAGAATGACGTTTCACAAGGTCGGTTGGCAGAGTCCAAATCAATTACTTCTTCTTCGGCTCTGGCACGCTTTCGAGGATCACCCAGACTGGGGTGCCGACGGCGGGCACCTTTTCGGTGAAGGCTTCGAACATCAGGTCGTCGTTTACCGAACTGAGTTGCACTGGAAGATCGAGCATCGAGTCCACGAAGTTGGAGATGGCGATGATCTCGCCGTTGTTGGCACAGTAGTAGTCCGGGCCGTCAGGTTGATCGGGGAACTTTGCAAATCGACTGCCGGCGAACACCCAGTTGTAGCTCATCTTTTTCTTGGTCTTGGCGTCTTTGATCCAGTCCTGGGCTTCATGCGTGTATTGCTTGCCTTTCAGGTTGTAGTTCACCGTGACCTTGATGGTTTGTCCAGTGGCCGCGGTGTATTTTTCCTCGGCAGTAATCGGGTCAACAAACCGCACCGGGTGCCCAGGCTTCGCGCCGATGGCTACTAGCCCGGCGTGAAGCAGCTTGGCATCGAGGCTCGTCCTCAGGATGGCTTCGTGCTCTTTGGTCTGGGCTTTGCAAACCAACACTTCCAAAAGCACACCCTCCCGCAGGCACACTTCCGTGGCGAAGTGAATTCGCTTAGTGTCGTCTTCCAGAGTTTCGAGAAGCAGTGTTTTTTCCTTGTTCAGTTCCTTGAACTTCGACTTCGCGCTCGCCTTGTACGGCTCTGGCAGCGTGTCAGGTTTCAGTTCATTACGATCCACCGGCTTGGTGTTTTCGAGGGGCTTCTTGTCTTCGATTTTCGCAGGGGCGGGCTTGGTTGGTTCCGGTTGCGGAAGGGGCTTCATCAGGAACATGGCGGCGGTGCCAGCGGAGATGGCGAGGACCAAGCCGCCAAGGATGATGAGTGGCAGTGCTAACGACCGCATGGTGGAACCTCTTAGTGTCCTATGATTGATGCAACTGCGATGCCGCGAGTCCACTGCTTTAATCTAAGCGAAAAACACAACACAGCGTCAAGTTGGTGCGCAAACCTTGTTCTGATGACGGCAATCTTAGCGCTTGCACGTCTTGCTGAGGCCTTTGCGTCGCTCTGCATATGTTTTGCATGAAGATTAGGCGAAGTGCTTGGCAGACTGGCGGCACGGCTGATGCGTTTCCATGAGGCTCAGAATTTTAACGCAAGTTTCGAGCGTCAAAGCTCACCATACGGTTGCAATTTCCCAAGTGTCCAGCGTAGCGGCACTCTATTTGCACATTTTTTGTCCAAGCCTTGTTCTTTTCTCTGGCACACGAGACAACTCATGCGGTGTTCTCTCCGCTCGGCGTGGCTTTCAGTGGTCGCGTTGCTGCTTATCTTTGCACTTCCTGCCTTTGCACAAGACCCACCAAAGCCTGCTGACCCAGACCCGGCCAAGACTCCAGCGATGCTTAAAGATGTCGCAGACGCCAAAACGGATGCGCTGGCTGCTGCCAAGTCTGCCGATACGAACGCCCATAAGTATTCCGACATCTCCTGGATGTTGATTTCTTCCGCGTTAGTCATGCTGATGATGCCAGGGCTTGCCCTCTT
>JBBRME010000141.1:0-11180 GCA_038230995.1 Gemmatales bacterium | reverse complement strand
TCCACGGCCTGAACTGTTACCAAACCTATGGCCCGCCGTTTTTTGATGATGATCTGTCCGAGTATCTCGATGAGAACTATGCCGGGCTAAAGCTGCACCACTTCCTTCGCACGACTCCAGTGGCCACGCTGCCGATGTACCACCTCGTTGGGGCACTCGATCCGCTCACATCAGCCGAAGAGGTGGACCCCGTGAACGACGGCCACCCAGAGCATCTGGAAGAGTGGATTGTTCGTGATGGCCTCACTCACCTGAAGATCAAGCTCAACGGCGACGACCTCTGTTGGGACGTCGAACGCATCCTGAGTGTTGATGACGTTGTCGAAAAGAGCCGCGCACGAAGTAAGCGGGACACCGCGAACTACTCCCTCGACTTCAACGAACGCTGTCCGAATGTCGAGTACCTCCTTGAAGTGCTGCATCAAGTGAAGGATCGTAATCCACGAGCCTACGACCGCGTGCAGTACGTCGAGCAACCGACCAGCCGCGATCTTGATGTTTGGTGTCCACTTCATGAAGCCGCCAAGCTCAAACCCATCGTTCTGGATGAAGGCTTACTCGGTTACGGCTCACTCCTGCAAGCCATCGAACTTGGCTACACCGGGGTGGCATTTAAGGCCTGCAAGGGTCAGTCGTCATCATTGTTGCTTGCCGCTGCAGCCCAGCATCTCGGTCTGTTCTGCTGTGTGCAAGACCTCACTTGCCCGGGAGCCAGTCTGATTCACTCAGCCGGGTTGGCGGCCCACATTCCCGGTGTACAGGCCATCGAAGCCAACTCCCGGCAATATCTTCCCGCAGCCAACGAAGCTTGGAGTAAGCGATTCCCCGGTGTGTTTGACATCCGTGATGGCGTCATGCACACCGGCCAACTCACGGGCTTGGGCCTTGGAGCCGTACCAGTATGAGCCAGATGTGGAACAAGATGAAAACCTGGTGGAAGGGCCCAACGCCAACGGATGTGGAAGCTGAGTTGGCGAAGGTGCGTGACCAAGCCCCCGCGCCGGTGTTCTGGCTGCTGGGCAAAACGCAATCGGGCAAGTCGTCCATCGTCCGTGCCCTAACAAATGCAGATGATGCGGAGATCGGCTCCGGATTCCGCCCCTGTACCAAGTCTTCCCGCCGGTTCCCATTCCCCACGCCAGATGCACCGGTGTTAGAGTTTCTCGATACACGTGGCCTCGGCGAACCCGGCTACGACCCCGCTGAAGACATTGCTGCGTTTCAAACCACGGCCCATCTCGTGCTGGTCACTTGTCGAATCACTGACTTTGCCACGGCCGATCTTCGCAGCCAGCTCAAGCTCATTCGTGAGGCCAACAAGCATCGCCCCGTTTTGATGATCCTCACCTGTTTGCATGAAGCGTATCCACAACAACAGCACCCGCCGTACCCGGAGTCTATCGAATCTTTCTCGGCACAAGTGCGAACCCTGGTGCAACGCCAACAGCAAGATTTTTCCGGACTGTACGATGAGCTGATCATCGTGGACTTCACCAAGCCTGTGGAAGGCTTCACCGAGCCGAACTACGGGCTGGATGCACTGCAAGCGAAGTTGCTCGCCATGCTTCCTAGTGCGTACCGTGAAACTCTGCGGCACCTCAGCGACGCCCAAACACAGTTCCGCGACCGACGCTACCAGCAAGCAGTGCCGGTGCTGGTGGGCTACAGCACACTTGCTGCAACGGCTGGGGCGTTCCCCATTCCGTTTGTCGATCTGCTGATGCTGCCCACCATCCAGACCAAGATGATCCACGAACTGGCGAAGCGATCCGGCAACCCGCAAGCCAGTTCACGGTTCTTGGAACTTTCAGCATCCGCCGGATTGGGTTTGCTAGCCACCGTTGCGTTACGGCAGGTGGCCAAGTTCATTCCATACGTGGGTTCCGTCGTCGGAGCTGGTCTGGCAGGGGGCAGTACGTATGCCTTGGGCCGGGCGTTTCTGGAGTACGACCGTCGTGTCCATGATGGCCATGTTCCAAGTGAGGCCGATGTGGCCGAGATGTACAAGGAGCAACTCAAACAATCCGAGAGCCGCTGGAAGCGAAACGAGGATTCTAGACCTACGTGAATTCAATAGGGCACTACTTAGTATGTGGTTTTCCGTCTGGCGCTATTTTGTCACGCTGATATTACTGGTCATGAATCCGGCCCGCGCCGATGAACATGACATCGACTACTTCATGGCCACGCCAAAGCAAACTAGTGCTGTGATGCTGCTCGTGAACAGCCCACGCCCCCGCCTACTTCACGCTGTTGCTTACCCACATCGAACCCGACCCGGAAGTCCTGTGGAACGAAGTCCGGCCCGACATCATTCTTATCGTCGCCGATATCGGCTGCACCGGTAACAAGCAGATCTCGGAACTGCCCATTGAGGCCTTGGGGACCGTTGTCCACGTCGAGGTGTTCGGGTTCATGAAAGCGTGCCGGCTCGTCGCCCCGAACGGCGATACTGTACACTGGATCACCAACGAGCTTGCCTTGGACGAACATCTCCGCAACATCTCCGCAACATCTCCGCGCAGAGGGCGTGGGCCATCGAGGAAGACCACCGCGGCATCAAGCAACGCACCGAATTGAAAGGCTCCCCAGTTCGTCTTTTACGGCTCGAATGGTACCAGTTTCACACCCGCGTCAGTTAGCGCTAGGCGAAGTGGGTCATCGCACGCGATGCCATCCGAGTGTACCTCGCCAATATTATCTACAAGCTCCCCGATCGTGCAACTGCGTACGGCCTAACACTGAATCGTATGGCTCAGGCTGATGTTAGACCTGCTAAGATTGCACTCACGAGTCGCTTTCGATACGCAACACCTTCAGAACCACACTGTCATGGATTTCGATTTACAACACGCGATCAAGTCGATCCTGGCAATCGCAGGCGCGGCGGCACTCTTCTATCAGGCCGCTGCCGCTTTTTACAGTGGCGCTCCATTGAGGATGGTGGTGAACCCGTATCGCCGCCAATGGCTGATTGCTGGCGTGAGCGTTGCGTCGGTGGCGTACACCGGCATTGCATTAACGGCGGATAACAAGTGGGACCCACAGTCCATTATCGCTGAATTGCAGCCCCTCGTCACGGAAGGGAAGACCCCACTCCGGGTGGTCGTCGGATCGCTGGTATTCCTACTCGGTTTCGGGATGGTCGGGTCAGTGGCTTATTGCTGGTGGGTGTACCCGCGTGATCCGAAGTCGTTTGATGTTGGCAAGCAACCGCCGGACGCCACCGTGAAGAATGTGAGCAGAGCGTTGCGGCATTATGTCTCCCGACCCGGCGGCATGGAGTACGCCGCTGTCATTGTTTTGCCGCCTGCTGGCTTGGGGCCGACAACGACCGTCGATCAACTCATTGCCAGCGAAACCGAGAACGGCGCGGATGCACCGCCGTATCGTTTGCTGGAATGGCTCGGTGAGGGAGAGCTCAAAGGCATTCGCAGACGAAGACACTTGGACACGGCGAGTCGTGCGACACTTGCCGCTGACCGTGCCGTGTGGCTTTCGCTTGCGTTGGCAGCGCATCCCAGTGCTCGTGAGCAGGCAATACCGTGCCTGCAAAGCAACCTCGGCGACGTGACGCTCCTGCAAACACGAACCCGCTTCGGTGGTTATTTGTTCGAATACCTCTACCCGGCGAAGGACGGAGAGCCGGATTTCTTGCTGTTCGGCGTGACGATGAACTCCGGCGAGACAGAAGGAAGCCGTTTTTACGAACACTTCGCTATGCTGCGGCGGGCCGTGCGCTTCCTGTTGCCTGATAAGTACAGCCTGGGCCCGACCGTATTCCCGACGGAACTGGCCGTATCCGCCGCACCCCCGCCACACGCTCCCGTTGTGCCAGTGAAAGAGGACGCTGCTGAAGCGCTACCGATCGAGACAGAGAATCCGGAGGAAGAATCTGCAGCACTTGTGGAACCGCCCACTTCTTCTGATCCTATTCTTTGAGACTTCGTGACTGCATGGCGCGTAAGTAATCCTAATGATCTCTGAGCCGATTTAGGCAGTGTTGACAATCGCCTATCGTCTAGTCTCTTGAGTTGTTACAAGTTCCCCCTCATTGGGGGCTATCCGATGCGGCGGTTTGAATTAAGCGATGAGCAGTTTGATCGAATCGCTGCCCTGCTGCCAGGCAAAATCACCGACCCGGGACGCACAGCAGCGAACAACCGATTGTTCCTCGATGCTGTGCTTTGGATCTTGCGAACCGGGGCTCCATGGAGAGATCTGCCCGCCCGCTTTGGCCCGTGGAATTCCGTCTTCCAACGCTTCAACCGCTGGGCCAGAAAGGGAGTCTGGGCCGCCGTCTTCGAAGCTCTCCAGGAACCCGATTGGGAATGGCTGATGATCGATGCTTCGGTGATCCGTGCTCATCAACATGCCGCCGGAGCCTCTCAAAAAAAGTAAGCGTCGCCGAAGTGCCAACGGCGTTGTCCGGGGTCGAGCCGACGCCGAATCTTCAGGAGCCAACACCGGCTGTTTCCCCATCGGCACACGTATCAGCCAAGGCTCCACCCCCGGAAAAACCACCGCATCCCGAGGCGTTGGGCCGATCTGTCGGCGGATACAGCAGCAAGATTCATGTCGTCTGCGATTCGTTGGGACTGCCGATCCGATTCCTCTTGAGTGGCGGCGAAGTGCATGACAGCAAGATGGCTAAAAGGCTGATTGACGGTCTTGTGGGGGAGTACCTTCTGGCCGATAAAGGCTACGACAGCCAGGCTTTGATCGAAGCGGCCGAAGCCGCAGTCATGACCGTGGTCATCCCATCTCGCCGCAACAGTTTGAAGCCACGGAACTACGATCGGGTGATCTACAAGGAACGGGGACAGGTAGAGCGACTCTTCAACCGGCTGAAGAACTGCCGACGCATCGCCACCCGCTACGAAAAGACCGCACGCAACTTCCTGGCCATGCTCCAACTCGCCGGAGCCATGCTTTGGCTCGCCTAATGTCAACACTTCCTAGACCCTAACGCGATTCTTTCTAAGGTGGGTCTCATGCTGTTGGCACGACTCGTTCTCTCTTTGATAGGCTCAACCGTTTTCAGCGCGATCGCGACCGCGCAAGCCCCTGCGGATGCGATCTATCACGGCGGTAACATCGTCACTGTGGATGACAAGAACCCGATGGCGGAAGCTCTAGCGGTGAAACACGTCAAGATCGTAGCCGTCGGCAACAAAGTGGATGTTCTTAAACTCAAGGGTGATACCACGAAGGTGATCGACCTCGGCGGCAAAACGCTGGTGCCTGGGTTCCTCGACGGGCACAGCCACTTCATCAACTGTCTGCAAGTTGCCCAGCAGGCGAACTGCTTCGCCCCGCCAGCCGGTCCAGGCAAGTCCATCAAGGACATTATTGAGGCTCTCAAGGTGACTTAGGCGAAGTTCAAAATCCCAAAGGGCGAATTTATTATCGGCTACGGCTACGATGGTGATGCGATCTCCGATGGCCGAGAGTTGACCGCCGCCGACCTCGACGACGCGTTCCCCGACAACCCCGTTTTCGTCCAACACGTGTCGCTTCACGGCGCGGTCTGCAACTCGGCATCGCTCAAGAAGTTCAATGTCACCAAAGATACACCGAAACCGAAAGGCGGAGTCATCGTCCGCAAACCGGGAAGCATGGAACCGGAAGGCTTGCTGATGGAGTCGGCTTGGCTGCCGATCTTTGGCAGCCTCCCGAAGCCGGGTGAGGAAGAATTGCTGAAGCGGTTCAAAGACGGGCAGATGATCAATGCGGCGGCCGGCGTGACCGCGGCTCAGGAAGGGGCGACCCCCGCCGCAGATGCTGCGTTGATGCAAAAGGCGGCCGCTCAGGGTCTACTGTACATCGACGTGGCCGCGTACCCGTTCATCACCGAAGCGAAGACTGTGTTCAAGACCAACCCGCCGGAAACCTTTGGCAAGTATTCGAACCGCTTCAAACTCGGCGGGATCAAGATCACGACCGATGGTTCTCCGCAGGGGCGGACCGCATACTTCACGAAGCCGTATCTGACCGGTGGCCCCGGAGGGGAGAAGGATTGGAAGGGCGAACCACTGTTCCCGAAGGCCGAAATTCAGGAGATGGTGAAGTTCGTTTACGACAGCAAGTTACAACTCATCATCCACTGCAACGGGGACGCCGCCATCGACCTATTTTTAGAGGCTCACGAGAGGAGTGCAAAGGATCGCACAGCGGACCTTCGCACCACGGTTATTCACTCGCAATTTGTTCGAAAAGATCAGCTTGAAAAGTACGCCGATTACAAGATCATGCCGTCATTCTTCACCGAGCACTGCTACTATTTTGGCGAAACGCACTTGAAGAACCGTGGCAAAAAGCAGGCTGCTTTTCTCAGCCCGATGAAGACAGCATTGAGTATGGGCATACGGTGCCAGAGCCATACCGACTTCAACGTTTCACCGATCGACCAGATGTTTGTGATTTGGACAGCAGTGAACCGCACGACACGCACCGGCGAGGTGCTCGGCTCGGACGAGCGGATCACTCCGCTGCAAGCTCTGAAGGCGATCACACTCGATTCTGCGTACATGTATAAGGAAGAGCATACGAAAGGCTCGCTGGAAGTTGGCAAGTTGGCCGACTTGGTGATCCTTGACAAAAACCCATTGACCATTAAGCCGATGGACATCAAGGACATCAAAGTGGTGGAGACCATCAAGGAAGGGAAGACGATCTACAGCACGAAGTGAGAGACGTTCCAGTGACGAATAACCTACTGGTTCATTGCATCTGAATCGTCGGGTAAAGCTTCTTCAATTTGGCGTTGGCGTTGGTGAACTGCCAATGGACTTTCACCACCGCCACGTTTCGCTTCTGCTGACTGTGTTCAGTTTCTCGGAGACGACGGTGTTGTTGTGGCTCAATGTTTACCTAGCCGTGAGGCTTTGGTGGTAGCCGTGAACGACATTCAAAAGGGCGAATCGACCCATTCGGCCTTTGACCCGGCCCCGGCATTCGCGGTACACTGAGCAAGATCGCAATGCTCTCCGCACGGTGGCCCATGATGATCCGCTGGCTCTCGCTTGGGTTGCTCTTTTTTGCCGGGATGAATCTCACTGCGGCCGAGCCGATCCCCGCTGATTGGGCCTTCAAGAAAGTCCGTGCCCCCGTCGTTCCGCAGGTGAAAGCGGCGAAACCGATCGACGCCTTCCTTTTGGCAACTTTGGAGTCGAAAAAACTCGCTTTTGCACAGCCAGCGGAACTGGGCACCTTGCTCCGCCGTGTGACGTTCGACCTGACCGGCCTACCGCCAACGCCCGACGAGTTGAAAGCCTTCCAAGAGGACGCCTCGCCCGAAGCGTTTGAAAAAGTCGTTGCGCGGTTGCTTCGCTCCACGCAGTATGGGGAGCGTTCCGCCCTCTACTGGCTCGACCTCGTCCGCTTCGCCGAGACCGATGGCTTTAAGTCGGACGACTCTAGGCCGAATGCCTGGCGCTACCGTGACTACGTCATCAACAGTTTCAACGAGGACAAGCCTTACGATAAATTCATCCGCGAGCAGCTCGCTGGAGAAGAGCTGTCTCCAAACGATCCGCAGGCTTGGATCGCCACTGGCTTTCTTCGACACTACCCGGACGAATACAACGCTGTAAACCTAGAGCAGCGCCGGCAAGAAATTCTCAACGACATCACCGATACAACGGGGGCCGCGTTCCTCGGCATCACCCTCGGTTGTTGCAGGTGCCACGATCACAAGTCCGACCCCGTCGCCCAGAAGGACTACTACCGCCTGCAGAGCTTTTTCGCTGGTTTCAACCCGATTGAAGTCCCTGTCGATCCGCAGGCGATCAAGGCATCCGAAGTAAAGCTCGCGACTTGGATGGAGAAAACCGAGAGCATCCGGAAGCGAATGGCGCAACTCGAGAAGCCGTATCGCGAGAAAGCAGAAAAGAAGGAACGCTCCCGCTTCCAAGACGAGTACGCCCGTTTGCTCGATGTGCCTGCTGAGAAACGTACTCCAGTGGAACAACAAATCGCTGCGATGGTCGCGAAGCAGGTCTACTCCGACAAGAGATTCAGCCCGACGCAAATGAAACCGGACGAGCGTAAGGAGTGGGACGACCTCAGCAAAAAGTTAAACGCATTCGATGCCGATAAGCCGTCGCCGGTGGCGATGATCCACGGCATGACCGACATCGGTCGGGACGTTCCACCCACGAAACTCCTCAAACGCGGCGACTGGCGTAAGCCGGACGCGACCATCGAACCTGGCTTCGTTCAAATTATTAGCACCACGGTGCCGAAACTCGAACCGACTGCGAGGACCAGCGGTCGGCGGACAGCACTCGCGCACTGGATAGCAAGCGCTGACAATCCACTGACCGCCCGCGTGATGGTCAACCGCATCTGGCAACAGCATTTCGGTAAAGGATTGGTCGCGTCGTCAAGCGACCTCGGCGAAACCGGCGATCGCCCGACTCACCCCGAACTGCTCGATTGGCTCGCGGTGGAGTTCGTCACATCGGGCTGGAGTGTCAAGCACATCCACAAGCTGATCGTGCTCTCGCAGGCTTATCAACAAGGGAGTACAGGGAGCGATGAAGCCTTGAAGCTAGACCCTGAGAATAAGCTCCTGGCGAGGTTTCCTTCTCGACGGCTCGAAGGTGAAACGCTCCGCGATGCCTGCCTCTCAGTGAGTGGCCAGTTGAATTTGAAAGCGGGTGGGCCGAGCATCTACCCGGAACTCCCGGCGGAACTGAAAGCTGGTTGGAAGCCCTCCGCTGACGCGGTCGAGCGCAACCGCCGTAGCATCTACGTCTTTGTGAAGCGCAACCTCCGCTATCCGATGTTTGCGCTCTTCGACAGCCCTGACCGGACTGAATCTTGCTCCAGGCGGTTCACCACCACCACCGCACCGCAGGCACTCGCGCTGCTCAACGACCCGACGATCCTCGCCTTCGCCAACTCGTTGGCGCAACGGGTGTCCAAAGAAGCCGAGCCGACCGCCGAAGCCCGAATCGCCCGCCTGTTTGTGCTCGCATTGAGCCGCAAGCCGACGACTGAAGAAACGACCGCGCTCAAAGACTTCCTTCAACGACACAAGGGCACACCGGCCGAGGCACTCGCCGATCTCTGCCATACCGTCATCAACCTGAACGAATTCCTCTACTTGGATTGACCGATGCTCGTTTCAGCAGAATCGCGAAGGGCATTCCTGCGAACCGCCGGACTCGGCTTCGGTTCGCTCGCGCTCGCCGCACAACTCCGCGCCGACGACGAGCCAAAGACTGATCCCACGGCTAAGGCGAAGGCGGTCATCTTTCTCTTCATGGAAGGCGGGCCGAGCCACGTCGATTTATTTGACCCCAAGCCCGAATTGACCAAACACCACGGCGAGAAACTTCCGGCCAGTTTCGGCCGGGTCATCACCCCGATGGGCACGGGAGGGAACACGCTGCTCGCCTCAAAACGCAAGTTCCGCAAGCCGGGGAAGTCGGACGTCGAGGTCAGCGATTGGCTCCCGCATATGTCGACCGTCGCCGATGAACTCTGTGTTATGCGGGCTTGCTGGGCCGACGGCCTGAACCATGTTGGCTCGGTCTGCCAGATGAACACCGGTTCGGTCCTCGCGGGGCGGGCCAGCCTCGGGTCGTGGGCACTTTATGGCCTCGGCTCCGAGAATAAGAATCTCCCCGGGTTCGTAGTGCTCACCGACAATGGCGAAGTCACCGGCGGTGCCCGGAACTGGGGCACCGGATTCATGCCTGCGACACATCAAGGGACCCTCTTCCGCCCTGGCCCAAGCCCCATCTTGAATCTCGCCCGCCCGGCGGAGGTCACCGCCGCACAGCAGAAAGACAAACTCGAACTCATCGCGAAACTCAACGGCATCCATCGTCGGCACCGCGACCATGACTCCGACCTCAACGCCCGACAATCGGCCTACGAACTCGCCTTCCGGATGCAGGCTACGGCCCCGGACGTCATTGATTTCTCGAAAGAAGACGAAAAGACGCGCGAAGCCTATGGGCTGAATCGGAAGGAAACCGCCGACTTCGGCCACCGCTGCCTCCTTGCCCGACGGCTCGTCGAACGTGGTGTTCGCTTTGTGCAGATTTACTGCGGAGCTGGCAGCCAGTGGGACGCACACGGCGACATCGAAGGGAACCACTCCAAGATGTGCCTGCGAGCCGACCAACCCTCAGCGGCACTGATCCAAGACCTGAAGCAGCGTGGCCTGCTTGACAGTACACTTGTCATCTGGGGTGGCGAATTTGGTCGCACGCCGATGAGCGAAGGCTCCACGGGGCGTGATCACAACCCGTTCGGCTTCACCACGGTCCTTGCTGGGGGTGGGTCGAAACCCGGCACCGTCTACGGCAAGACCGACGACTTCGGCCTCCGTGGTGTGGAAGGGAAAATGCACACCCACGACCTCCACGCCACCATCTTGCACCTCATGGGTCTCAACCACGAGAAGCTCACCTACCGCTATCTCGGCCGCGACGAACGATTGACGATCACCGATGGTGTGGTCGCACAAGAAGTTGTCAAGTGAGTGGGTGCTAAACGCTTTGGCGAAAAAAGTGAAACGCTACAACAGACGCTCAATCAACTTGAGTCAAGGGCGGTGGTTCATGGCATAAACCACCGCCCCGACGATGGCGATGTGCAATAGGACCACAATCCAGAAGATGATCAAGAACGATGATTTCTTCGTCTTGTGTCTCAACTGGCGTTGAGCAAGCAAGGCACCGGGCCAACCGCCCAACAACGCCAAGCAGTGCAGCGTACGCTCGGGTACACGCCGACCACCGTTGCCAGCTCGACGTTTGTCGAAACCATAAACGACAAACGTCACGATGCTCATCACGAAGACGATGCCGAAGTAAACGATTCCTGCATTGATCATTGTTGACTGCATGACGTTGTCAAAAGCATGGCGGAGGTCGTTATGATCCTGTTCGGGTATCCACGACTTCGACGATCATCGTACTTATGGCTTACTTGCCTTGGACTTCTTCTTGAAGAACTCTAACCAGCCAAGTGTGATGGCATCCTCGATCTTCGTGGAGCCACGGAGTTCGTCCGGGGTCTTTCCCCAATAGAACCCGATCACACCCGTAGCGTGCTTCTCTGATTGCTCGATGAACTTTCCGAACTCGGCTATCGAACACTTCAACGGAAACGTCTCTTCGATCACCACCGGCTTTCCCACCGAGAAACCCTTGAGAGTC
>JBBRME010000140.1:0-11329 GCA_038230995.1 Gemmatales bacterium | reverse complement strand
TGCTTGAGCACTTCACGGGCGTAGGCAGCTTCATCCTTCTTGCGGAGCGGGCTGTCAAAAAGAACGCTTGTGTGGTCATAATCTTTGCCGGTCTTGAACACTTCAACGTCGCGTACCACGGCTTCGTCATGCCACTTCTGCCCCTTGGGGTTTTCCTTTATCTGCTGGTTTCGGCGAACTTCCAGCATCTTCTGGGCACTGGCGACCACCTCGGCTCGTGATGGCACTTTGCCAGCGGCCTTGACGCGGATGATGTAGTCGCCAGCCACGGGCACCGTAAAGTTGCGGGCATTGACGCCCATATCCCAACTGTCGTGATGAACCACCACCCAGTTGCCCTGCATGGTGTTTTTGCCTCCGTTCACAATGACGCTGTTGTTCTTCGCGTCGAACTTCACTCGGCGGCTGTCCATCGCCGTTGTCTGCGGTTCAAATCTCCACTTGATCGGCTTGGGCTGCTCACCCTCAACCAAGGCACGATCCAGAATTTGCCTAGCGGCGTTCAGATACGTCTCGACGTGCAGTGGGCTGAGTGTGAGCGCGCTGCCGTTGTTGTCGAAGCCGCCTGCAGGTGGGTCTTGAGGGAATCCGCTGACATCGAAGTCGATGCCCAGCAAATCACGGATGGTGTTCTTGTACTCCTCCCGGTTCAGCCGTCGCAGGGCCACACCGGACTCGCGCTTGTTCAATTCGGCCGTCACTGTCTGGGCAGTGATCCAGTCCACGACGGCGGCGGTGTCCTTCGCACTCGGCTGCTTTTCCTTCTTCGGTGGCATCTCGTGCGAGTTCAGCACATTCACCACTTCCTTCCATTTTCCTCGATTCGTTACATCAGCAAAGTCATTCGGCAGGCCCTTCGTGTCGGTCACGAAGTCGCCTTTCGGTTTCGCACCTTCGTGGCACTTGGCACAATGCATCTTGAAGAATGGGAGAACAGTCTTGGTGTAGGTGTCGTCGGCGAAGGCGCTGGCAGGCAAAAGAAGCAGGAAGAGACTCAAGCGGAGCATGTGGGAAGCCTCGATTCGGCGAGCGATACCCGTCAGGGCTGTTTTTCTCGATCTGTAGAAAAGAAACAACGGACTTACGTCCGTAGCTCACCAAGTATTGTTTTAGTCGATAGGCGATGCAGGCTGGTTCCCATTCGTGTAAACTTCCTTTGCGGTAAAGGGATTGACCATGCCAACAGTTTTGATTGTGGACGACGAACCAGACAACATTGAACTACTGGGGCGACGCCTGAGCCGACGCGGGTATACGATTGTGTCGGCCACGAACGCTGAGGACGGCATTGCGAAAGCTGTCAGCGAACAACCAAACGTGATCCTCATGGACATCAAAATGCCGGTGTGTGATGGCCTCGAAGCCACACGCCGACTGAAAGCACTCGACAGCACAAAAAACATCCCCATCATCACACTGACAGCCCATGCCATGGCGGAAGATCGAGCGATGGCCCTCGCCGCCGGTGCTAACGAGTACGAAAGCAAACCGGTTGATCTGCCAGTGTTGATCGGGAAAATGGAAGCCCTCACCAAAGCATGAATGCCGATACTGTCAATCCGAACGAACACGACCTAGAACACAGGGCCTGGCTGGCTTACATCGTTCAGGAGTTGCACGGGCCTGCTGAACAACTCCTGCGCGGGGCAACGGAACTGCAACAGCGTTGCAGCAACACGACTGATACACATAACACAACAACCGCGAACCGAATTGCTGAACGCGCCAACGATCTTGTGCGGCAACTGAACATCTGGGCGCAGCCCCAATCCGCACCATGGGATGCAAAAGACTGGAAGACGCACCGGCACGATCTACGCTCTGCGGTAGGGTATGTGATCAGTGCTGCTGAAGACTTGGCCGAGGGGGACGAAACAAGTTCATTGCAACCGATGCTCGATCAGCTACAGCATGCGGCACGCACACTCTTGAACCTGATTAGTTCCGTGGTGCAATTCCCGAGTGAATCAAAAACCGAAGGTGATCTGGCCCTTGCAATCCGAGAGTCACTCTCAACTTTACCGGCTGCCGTGGCCAATGCCGCGAAGAGTGCCGACCGCACGGAACCGGCCCACATCCTGTTGATTGACGATAACCAATACAACCGCGAACTCGTTGCAGCCATGCTGGAAAGCCAGGGCCACACTGTGGAATCGCTGTCGAGTGGCCGCGACGCGATGATGCGGATGGACTCCATCGGTGAGCCGTCGATTGACGTGATCGTCTGCGATTTGCTGATGCCGGGCATCACCGGGTTCGACTTCCTCCGCTGGATCAAATCACATCCTTCACACTGGCCCATCCCCATCATGATGGTGTCTGCACTGGGCGACGAAGATGGCGTGCTGGCTTGTATCATCGCCGGTGCCGAAGACTATCTGACCCGACCGGTCAGGAAGGAATTGCTTCGCGCCCGACTGGCCGGGTGCCTGGAAAAGAAACGATTGCGCGACCGCGAACAGGCCTATCAAGTACGCATTGACCGCCTCGTTCGGGCCATCTTCCCATCGGCCGCAGTTGAAGAGTGGCAAGCCACTGGCACCATTAAAGCCCGACGCTACGAGAAAGTCGGCGTGTTGTTTACGGACATCTCCGGCTTCACCGCGTGGTGCGAAAGCCGACGGAACGAGCCAGAAGCCGTCGTCGAAATGTTACAGAGCTTGATTGTCCGTTTCGAGAAATGCGCAGTTCAACACGGCGTACAGAAGATCAAGACGATTGGAGATGCGTTCATGGCCGTAGCCGGGTTGGAGGGCGACAACCCGAACCCCGCCTTGACCTTGTTGAACTGCGGGCGTGACTTGATCCGCGAAGCTGCGAACCACCCGGCTGGCTGGGGAGTGCGGGTGGGAGTGCATGTTGGGCCTGTCGTTTCTGGAGTGCTTGGAGAAACGCAGTTCAGTTTTGATGTATGGGGCCATACGGTCAATGCTGCCGCCCGCATGGAGTCAAATGGTGTTGTTGGCAAAATTACACTCAGCCCCGAGGCGTTTGCCGACGTGAGCGATCATGTGGTGGCCGAGACCCGACAAGTCACTGCCAAAGGAATCGGTCATGTGATGGTGTACGATGTACTGCCAGAGTTGTGGAACTCTCCATCAGGTGATGTTGTCGAACCTACAAGCGTAAACTGAGAGAAAGTTCATGAAGCCGTTATCTCGTCGGGCTGTGTTGCGGGTGGCAGGTGCAGCCATCGCCCTTCCCTTTCTAGATGCGATGCTTCCAAGATTGCAGTCAGCGCCGAGCACCTTCAAGTCATGGTCGAAGTCGAATGTGCAAGCCGCACCTCGAATGATTTGCTGCTATGTACCCAACGGCGTGAACATCATCGATTGGGTGCCGAAGAGTGATGGTGCAAACTACACCCTCAGCCCGACGCTGGAAGCTCTCAAAGAGTATCGCGATGACTTCACAATTCTCAGTGGGCTTGGTCACCCGCAGTCGCAAGGCGGCCACAGCGGCGCAGATACTTGGCTGACGGGGGCGAACCTGAAGTCGAAAGCCGGTGCCGACTACACGAACAGTCTTTCGATCGATCAGCTTGCTGCCAGCGTGTTGGGCCAGAAGACACGCTTCGATTCCCTACAACTCGGCGATCAATCAGGTACTGGCGGAGCAGGACACAGCCACACGCTGTCGTTCGACACCAACGGTACTCCGCTCCCTTCGGAGAACTCCCCGCGTCGGCTCTTCGAGCGATTGTTCGTGCCAGAAACCGCTGGCGATAAAGCAGCACTGTTGAAGCGTTACCAAGAGAAGCGATCCATCTTGGATGACCTAGCGCGGGAAGCCAAGTCGCTCAACACCAAGCTCGGCCCGGCGGATCAACGCAAGCTCGATGAGTACCTGAGCAGCCTACGCGCTACCGAGAAACAAGTCGAACGACTGCAAAGCTGGATTGATGTTCCCAAGGCTGACGTGAGAGATACTGGCCTGCAATTAGTCAGCAAACCCGGCGACGGCCACGACCGCCCGATGTGGATCGACGTGATGCTGGAGTTGAGCTACCTCGCGTTCATCACCGATAGCACCCGCGTGATCTCGTTCGAGTGGAGCCGCGAGGCCGGGGGCTACGGCGGTGGGGGTGAGAATCACCACGAACTGAGCCACCACGGCGGCGACGCCGGGATGCTTGCCAAACTCGCGGCCATCGACAAGTTTCATTTGTCGAAGCTGGGCCGATTCATCGGCCTGTTGAAGTCCACCCCCGAAGGCGATGGCACACTGTTGGATCGCACGGTATGCGTTTACGGCAGCGGTATGAACAGTGGAACCGGTGGCGAACACAGCCCGAAGAATCTGCCATTGATCGTGGCCGGTGGCCACAAACTTGGCATGAAACTCGGGCAGCACCTGAGGCACGACACCGCCAAACATCCGCCATTGTCGAACGTACTGCTGTCGTTGGTGCAGAAACTGGGCGTGGAGGCCAAGACCTTCAGCGACGCGACCGGTACTCTCACCGGGTTGGTCTAACGCATACAAGCCCACGATACGCAGGGTTGCATCTCGTCGTTCATTACTCTCACTTAGCCCACAGATCATCGACCGTATCGGAGAGGGCCGACACGAAGGTCGTGCCCAGTTGCTTGGTCAACTCACGCTGGGCTTCTGTCCACAGTGGCATGATCGCTTCCAGCTTGGCGATCCCCTGCGGGGTTATTGTCAGAATCTGGCTGCGGGCATCCTTACCACCGTCTCGTTGGACGTAACCCTGCCCCAGCAGCACCTGCAAATCCCTGCTAAGCGTAGATTTTTCTAGAAACATCCGCTCGGCCAGCACACTCGGCTGCACCGGCCCCATCGCGGCCATGGCACACAACAGATTGACCTGAGCGACATGCAACCCATGCGGTCGGAGTTTGTCTTCGCAATGGGCCGTGACCAACCGATTGACGAGCCGCACCCGCACCGCAATACACTCGCGAGCCATCCGCTTGACCGATGCTGGAATGGTGGGAGATTCCTTACAGTTGTAAATACAACGGTAGATGGGGTGTCAAGCAAGAATTCGACTCATGCCTGCTGATCTAGATATGCCTTGGCCATTGCGGAGTATTCGGCGGAGGGAAGTTGTGCTGCTGCCAGAATTGAGTCGATTTTTGTGCATTGAGCTTGATTGGATAGATTGTTTTGAAGCGAACAAAGATGCTTCAACTCGACAAGATGCTTGAGTCGTTCAAAAACCTCAAGCCGCTTATTCCTCAGTGGATCCCGGTTCAAACCAAGGGCTTCAATTGTGATCTTTCCCTTGAATGCACCGCCGCCACGCCTCGGTTTCGCGGTTTCCCCAACGAACGTGATATAAAGTTCCGGATTGTCCGAACCAGGATGAATGAGGAGAGGAGTTTCACGAGTTAGTGGATGGTCGGGTTGTCGACAGCGTTGAGTTGGGTCTCTCAACGGAAATAGATTTAACTTGAACTGCTGGTTGCAAAGAGTGCAGCTGAGAAACAGATTGTCCCAATCGTAAGTCAGCCAGAAGTAACCCGGCTTTTCGAGGTTTTCACCTGCGGATTGACTGAAGCCTGCCTTCGGTCGAAAATGCTCCACATCACCAAAAGCAACGTGTTCGTAGTTCGATTCACAAAAAGCACACTTGCCGTATTGTGCCAATCGCAACGCAGCCTTTACCGTTTTATGTGCGTAGATGGCACGTCGAAACGCCGGTTTTTTGCCTGCAGTAATAGATGCGGTAATCTCGGCATAGCCCGAAACACCTCGAGTCAGCAATACAGCTGGAGCGTCTCCCTTTGTGATTCTGATCATTTAGCAGGTCGCTTCTTCAAGAGTTCAATGGCCTCCCGAATGGCATCCATTTCCTTGATTTCACGGGCATCGTCGCCGACCGGAAGCTTCCCGATCTTTTCTTCAATCTCAGCCAATCGCGCCTTTTGATCCGGCTTGAGGCGTTTGAGATTAATCAGGTGTTCCTTCTCCTTGAATAGCTTTTCAACCTCGGGAGGATTCAAACTAATGCCACCAAACAAATCACTCGTGAGAATCTGATCCAACCGCCAATTCTTGACGTCTTCCGGGTTGTTTTTGATCTCCACGTAATAGTTGCCGTCGGCGTCCTTCTCCTTGGATCGGACCAGCACCGCGATATTCGCATCGGCGTTTGCAGCCGCCTGTACAACCAACGGACTATGAGCCGTCACAATGAACTGCGTGTTCGGAAAGCGTTCTGAGAGGTAACAGATGACTTTCCGCTGCCAAACGGGATGCAGGTGCAGGTCGATTTCGTCCACGAGGCAGACAGCAGGCAAAGTAAACGGATCAATTTCATCTTCGTGACGATAGTACAGAGTAACGACATAGTCCATGATCCAAGAAATCACGGACTGGTACCCGGTGCCAAGCCTACTGTATGGTACCCAACCATCTGATGTCAAGTATTCAACAGAGGGAGGATCGCTATCTGCGCGACCAGGTACTATTCTAATGTCATTTACATCATGAAGTATATTACACAACATTTCCTTCGCGTGCATATATCTCTTTCTTGCAAATGCAACATCATTCAATTTCAATTTGTGATCAGTATTTAGTAGCCATCTTTCCACATTCAGTAACGCGTCATCACAAAACAGCGAGTCGATTCTTGGAGATATGGTAAAGGGCGAAGACTCATTACTTGTACTAGCAGCTCTTTTTGATCCATAACAAACTGGTTCAAAGCCATACTGAAAATCATAATGAGGCTCTTCACCAGCCCATTTTTCCACACTCATTGGTCTTGGCAAGGGAAAGAAAGGACCTTGTCGCCCAACGATACTAGTACCCTTCGCCGAATTGACATCATGATAATTATGCCCGATGACAGTAGTTATCGTTGAACGGCCTGTTTTTTCTAATCCACGTAGCAATGATTGTGAAGAATCGAACGATCTCCCCGCAATCGAATGCAGAGCTATCATCTTTAGCAAAGTTGTTTTGCCAGTTCCGTTAATACCCAACAGAATTGTCCACTGGCGCGGGCGCCCGTTGCCGTCCGAGCAATCCAGTGTTTGCTTCGGTCCAAAGCATCGGATGTTCTCGACCGTCAACGACAACACGTAGCAGCCCTTCGGCTTCTTGTCCGCTACGTGCTTGCCATTGGCCTTAGGCTTGGCTGGCTTCTTCACTTTCGCCATCGAGAACACCCCTGCGATTCCGTTATTCTACTTCCTTGCCTTCGGGTGGCGGAGTGGCACCCATTTGCCATCGTTCTTGCTGCTGTTCACGCACTGGGTGATGAACAACATCCCCTCGGTGCCGTCGTACACGTTGGGGTACAGCGTGTCCTTGGTCTCGATCTTTTCACCGGCGGCCTTCTTCACCATCGCATCAAACGCCGCACCGTACACATTGGCGAAGGCTTCAAAGAACGCCTCCGGGTGGCCGGCCGGCAATCGAACACTGGCGCCGTGCAACGCCCCCAGGTACGGCCCGCCGTTGCGAGTGTAGATCTTGTGTGGCTGGCCGTTCTGCCGGACGATCATTTCGTTCGGGTTCTCTTGCCGCCAGCTCAGCGAGCCTTTGGTGCCATCCACTTCAATGAACAGGTCGTTCTCTCGGCCATGGCTGATCTGGCTGGCCGTGACCGTACCCAATGCCCCGTTCTGGAAGCGGATGAGGGCGGTGCCGTAGTCGTCGAGTGCCCGGCCTTCTTCGAAGGTGCGCAGATGACACGAGATGTCCTTCGGCAGCAAGCCGGTCATGAACCGGCCAAGGTTGTAGGCATGGGTACCGATGTCGCCGAAGCAGCCTGCCATGCCGCTCATCTTCGGATCGGTTCGCCACTTGGCCTGCTTCTGATCCGAGCTTTCCAAGCGGGTGCGCAGCCAGCCTTGGATGTAGTTGCTGCGGAAGGCGTTGATCTCGCCGAGTTCGCCATTCAGGATCATCTCGCGGGCCTGTCGCACCAACGGATACCCCGTGTAGTTGTGCGTCACGGCGAAGACCACCCCGCTCTTCTCCACGAGTTTCATCAACTCCTCGGCCTGCACGAGGTCGAAGGTCATCGGCTTGTCGCAAATGACGTTGAAGCCCGCTTCCACAAACGTCTTGGCAATCTCGAAGTGCGTGTGGTTCGGTGTGGCAATGGAAACGAAATCGACCTTGTCGGCCCGTTTCGCTTCCACCTCGGCCATCTCCTTGTAGCTGCCGTAGGCGCGATCCAGGGAGATGTCGTAGTCCGCTGCACTGGCCTTGGACTTTTCCGGATCGCTGGACAACGCACCAGCAACAAGGGCGGCACGATTATCGAGCACCGCAGCCGTGGCATGAACCCGACCGATGAACGAGCCTTGCCCGCCACCAATCAGGCCCATGCGGAGTTTGCGATTCAGCGGAGCGTTCGTCGGCATGGAGAGAATCCCACGGGGTGAAAGTGAGGTCTTTTGTATGACCCCACTGTTAGCCGCGAGATGCAATGTAGTGAGTAGAGTACCGCGCTCGATTGCATCACGCGGCTAACCTGGCGATAGAAACGTCGCCCAAACGATCCTTGCTGACATGGTTCGATCAAAGATCGAATCACCCAAGTTCCTTGATCGGGGTACCGCCGTCTTCGACGATGTGCTGCGGGCGACCTTCGAGGTCGGCCACGGTCATCCGCGCGGCGTCGATGCCCAGGTTTTTGTAAATCGTGGCGTACAGTTCGCCGAACGTGACAGGCCGCGACACCGCCTCACCTGCGATGCGGTCGGTCGCCCCGATCACCTGCCCGGTGGTCATGCCCCCACCGGCTAGTAACACACAGTTCACATTCGGCCAGTGGTCCCGCCCCACCTGCCCGCTGATCTTCGGCGTGCGGCCGAACTCACCCATCACCACCACCGTGCAGTCGTCGCTCAGCCCGCGGTCGTGCAGGTCGTCCACCAACGCACTCACGCACTGGTCGAAGATCGGAAAGTCTTCCTTCTCGCGGGTGAAGATGGAGTTGTCCTTCCGCCCCTCGGCGTTTGTGCCGCCGTGCCAGTCCCACTTGCTGTAGTTGAGCGTCACCACCCTGGCCCCAGCCTCGATCAGCCGACGAGCCATGAGCATACTTTGTGGCACGCGGGGTGCCCCGTTGCTGTCGATCATCACATCCGGATTACCAGTGCCGTACCGGGCCACGGTCCGGGGGTCTTCCTTCGACAGGTCGAGCGCTTCCGCCAGTTTGGACGATGTGAGCAGACCGAACGCCTGTTCATTGAAAAAGTCCATCGCCTTCATCGAACCGGCAGTGTCAACATTACGGCGTAGGTCGTCAAACGAGTTGAGCAACGACTTGCGGTCGGCCAGTTGACTGACACTAATGCCGCGAAGAGTCATGTCGTTGCGGGCGGGGCCGGTTGGCCGGAACGGGGCAAGCGACGCACCGAGAAAACCTGGCCCCGGCTCGTTGTAAGGCCCATGCGTGCATTGGTAGCACAGGCTGACGTACGGCGGCACGGCTGGGTCGGTCGGCCCCTGCACTTTCGCTACCACGCTGCCGAGCTGTGGCCAACCACCGCTCGGTGGTGCCTTCTTCGTGTTCCGTCCGTTGAACACTTGAATGGCGTCGTGGTCGGCCTGGTTGCCCACCAGCGAGCGGATGATGGCGAACTTGTCCATCCGCTGAGCGATCTTCGGGAACGCCTCACCGATCTTGATGCCGGTGACTGCGGTCGGGATCGGTCGCCATGGGCCAGCGATCTCGGCTGGGGCGTCCGGCTTCAGGTCGAACATGTCCTGGTGCGGTGGCCCGCCGACAAGGTAAATGAAGATGACGGATTTGTTCGATGAGCGGCCGCCCGACATCGCCTCGGCCCGGAGCAATTGCGGCAGGCACAACCCGCCGACACCAAGCGCGCCAATCTGCATAAAGCTTCGTCGTGACGGGCGGCGAGCGGTGAGCATCGTGGCGGACTCGGAAACGTGAAACAACCGGCGGATGCTAAGGATTACCCCATGTGCTCACTGACCGCAAGCGAATTACTTCCTTCGGCGCCCATGCATGGCCCTGAACGCCAGACGCTCGCGTTTTAGCGGATGGCCTCGCAAGTCCTCTTCTGCGGATTCGCTAGCATACCGCCATGGTGCTTTTGTACATCAAGCAGGCCATCCTCCTACTCGCTGCCGCGGCTGCCTGCTACGGGTTGGCCGAGCAGTTCGGCTCGCCAACCGCCTGCCTGCTCTGGGCGGGCCTGATGGCGCTGGCTTGTGGTATGGGCACGGTGTTGCTCCGCACCAGTCCGGTCAGCCAAGTGACATGGCGAAACCGCCTCGCCGGTGACCTAATTCCTTGGGGTTGGCGATTGAACCGTGGCCGATTGTGGCCCATCCCGGTGATCTCCTGGATCGTGTGGATGGCCATCGGTGCAGCCACGTTGCTGCTCCGTGCAGGAACAGAAAGCGTTGGGATGCGTCTGGCGTTATTCGCCGCTTGGGTGGTGGATGCCTCAGGAGTGGTCTTGCTGTTGGCACCGCTCCTGCAATCTTCACCGGGAAGCCGCGTTGCGGCCGTGCGGAAGCTGTTGGTCTTCGTTGCCCTGTTGCTTGTTGTGAGTATCGCTTTGTATTTGCTGGAACTGCCTGTGGCGGCACTCGCCGTTGGCGGTGGGCCACCGCTGGTGACCGGGGCTTTTTTTGGGTTGTTCACGTTGGTACTCCTGACACTTGGGCGAAACGCTCGCTGGAACTGAATCTGATCACTCATGTGCAGCCAGATCCGCCCGCAGAACGTCGGCCAAGCCGGCCGCATCAGTGGCATCACCCCCGCCGACATGGCCGTGCTGCTGGCGTATCTGAGGGACTGAAACCACTGGTGGACAACAATTTGCGACCACGTCCGTCAACTCTTTTGAAGAAAATGTTGGATTCCTGACGCTCCGTCACTCAAAATCTCGCTGATGCGGGTTACAGGAGCAACACGATGAACGAAGATACTCTGTTCGAACTCGCACGCAACACACCCGAAGCCCAGCGCCCTGAGTTGTTTGACCAGCATTGTGCCGGGAACCCGGCACTTCGTGCCCGTGTCGAAGCACTTCTCAAAGCCGACGCCCAGACCTTGGGCTACAAGCCGGATCCACTCGGCACCCGCACCTTCCACCACCCGATTGGCGAAGCGGAGCAGATCATTGCGGGGAAGTACACACTCATCGAAGTGATCGGCGAAGGGGGGATGGGGTCGGTGTGGCGGGCTAAGCAGAGCGAGCCGGTCAAGCGCTTCGTTGCAGTCAAGCTCATCAAAGCCGGGATGGACTCGAAGACGGTATTGGCCCGGTTCGAAGCGGAGCGTCAGGCCCTAGCCCTGATGGATCACCCGAACATCGCCAAGGTGCTCGATGGTGGACTGCACGAACACCGACCGTAC
>JBBRME010000139.1:0-11378 GCA_038230995.1 Gemmatales bacterium | reverse complement strand
GGTTCGCCCTCCCAGAAAACCTGCGTTTTGGGAGGGCGAACCTCCCGGTGAGCCGTTCAACTGTTACTTCTGCAACTCGCGTTCGATCCGTTCGATGAACTCGGCGATGTCCCAGGTGCGATCGCCGATGACAAGCGATTCTTTCTTGTCGAGCCAGGCTCGCACTTTCTTCTCGGAGGCCACGGCGGTGCTGTGCGTCTTCGCGGCGAAGTGCTTGCTGATCTCGCCATAGGTGGCTGTGGTATGCTTACGGCTCAAGTACACAGCCACCATGCGTGGATGACTGATCGCCCAACTGCGGCCCTTGCTTTGCAACGCACCGGGCATCAGACGAAGCACGGTGCAAACAGCTTCATCTACGTTCTTGATGGTGGTCGCCCGCACGGCATGGCGAAGCAAATCGCCCAGCGCTTCCCGCAACATTGCCCCATCCACCGGTCGGCCCGTGACCTTGGCGTAGTGCCGAACGCTGATGACGGCCCCTTCCAGTTCCCGCACGTTGCCACGGATATTCTTGGCCATGTCCTTGAGGATGGCTTCGGGAATCACCGGGCTACCCACAGTTGATTTCTTCCGCAGGATGTCGAGCCGCGTGGCTTCATCCGGCGGCTGCAACGGCCACGTGGCCCCGGCTTGCAGGCGATCCACCAACTCCGGCAGTAATTCGTCGGCCAGCTTTGGGTGACAATCCGTTGTCAGTACCACTTGATGACCCTCGGCAATCAAGGCATCAAGGGTATGCATCAGCTCTTCCTGGCTGCGTGGCTTGTTGGCCAGGAAGTTGAGATCGTCCAGAAGTAGGGCTGAGCATTCGCGGAACTGCCGACGAAATTGCGATTGCTTATCGAATCGGCAAGCCTGCACGAACCGTGTCGTAAACTCCTCGGCAGTAATAAGCACCGGGCGAAGGTCAGGGTGCTGCTTGCGCAGACCAGCGTAGATGCCTTCCAGCAAGTGCGTTTTGCCGGTGCCCACGGGGCCGAACAACACCAGCGGATTTGCACAATCAGCTGGGTCTTCCACCACGCTTTGGGCCGCGGCATAGGCCACGCGGTTGCTCGACCCCACCACGAAATCGTTCAGGAGTTTCCACCGTCGGGTTGAACGCTGGGCCGGTTGGCCTTCGTCGTTCGTCCTTTTCTTGGTGGGCCGCGATGGTGGCGGTATCTGGATTTCATCGCCGAAGATGGTGGCCGTTGCAGCGCTGGAGATGACCAGTGGTGGTGCTGTTTGCGGTTGATGCGTCGCACCGGTTTCCACCACGAAACGCACCGCCCACTCACTGCCGCTCACTTCGGCTGCTGCGGATCGCACTTCGATTCCAAAAGTCTGTTCGAGCCATTTTTGAAACGATTCATTCGACACGACAACCATCAAGTCTCGACCGAGCAACACGAACGATGTATTCCCTTCAAACCACAAGCTGTAGCGTTGGGTGCCGATGCGATTCACGAGCGCCGAGGAAAATCGGCTTACGAGATCGGTCGAGTTGGTTTCGCTTCTTGCGGCCAAGGGGCGCTCCGTCCATCAGTCGCACATCGACCCAGCACGTGAGATCACGTTGCGGAGGCAATGTCGGTTGCTGCTGTTGCGTGTGGTTTGCTATGGTGCCACCCAGGGGAGCCGTTGCCAACCGGCTGACGCAGACATGGAACGGAGTGACAACGGGCTGTCGTTGCACAGGCCGAACGATTGGGCGCACACGACACATGCGCAAGAGTCGTTGCAATCATCACAATTGCGCAAGATGTCACGATCGCGCCTGATGCACCGATTTTGCCGAATTGTTGTGTTGCTCATGTTGACCACGATGATTTCCACAGATAAAGCCGTTGCGACTGATACAGAGTGAACCCTTTTCGCTGGTAAATCTTCATAGCCGGGCTGTTTCGCTCATCGACGGTCACTGTGAGAACCTGAGATCCAAGCTGCTTTGCCTTCCAAAACGCGACTTCTACGAGCAGTTGTCCAAGGCCAATCTCGCGTTTTTTCGGTACAACCCCGAGATAAGCAAGTTCCACCCCAAGCCCGAAAATCGATGCAAGCAGTACAACCCCGGCAGACTCACCGTCGGAATCTCGTGCAACCCACCAATTCGGCAGTGTCGTATCGCCTTGGCGGTAAGCTGCAACGGTTTCAATGGACGAGCGTTCCATGAGTGCCTCCGGTGCGTCAAGCGAGTCTTGGTACGTCGCCAGGATCCTCTCGCCAAAAAGCTGATCGTCGCCTTCCAGGAATGGTTCGATACGGAACGTCTTCAAATCCGGCTCGGCATCACTTTCCACCAGCCGATGGAGCGATTGCAAGTTCGTGACGAACTGAAAGCCATGTGTTGCGAAGAACGGCAAGGCAGGGGAGTCGTGATCGGTTGCATCCAAAAATAGCGTGGCCTGCAAGAAGCTGTTGTCTCGCAGTTCACCAATCATCAACTCGACGAGCGCAGCGAATGTTTCAACCGCACCGTGCGGTAGCGTCACGATGGCGGTGCGTGTTGGCAGCAATTGTGTTAGCAACGTTCCGCACACAGTGTTGTTTTCTTCGGCCACGTACCAACCGGCGGGGGTACACACGCCATCGGCTACCAACTGCATCAGCGTGGCAACTCGGTGCTCGCGTTCTTCTGGCGAATGCTGGGCAAACATCAGGGCTGCCGCAGCGGGATACTCTTCCACTTGAATGGTGCGCACGTTCATGCTCCCACTCTAGGACATGCCGCTGCTTGCGCCGTTCCGTAGGTTTGGCCAGATGACAGAATTGCTGAGTGTTCGAGAAGTCAACGGCTGGACGTGGCACCTTCGTGCTGGCATAGCTCTTAGCGACAACGAGTTGTCACCATCGTTTTGGGAGAAGTCCACTCACCCGGTCGTGAAGCAGAATCTCCAACGCACGGTGTATCGTTTCGCAACAGAATCCGGCATGGTGTATGCCAAGCTGTTGCGGGTGAACACCCCGCGAAGTCGTATCCGAGATTGGTCTCGTGGGCCAAAGGCTAAGCTTGAAGCAGATCGGATTCTACGCTTGAGCGAGATGGGAATCGCTGTACCGGAGCTGTTGGGGTGGGGAACAGGACCGAATTCGAGTGCCATGCTGACACGCGAAGTGACGGGGGCCGTACCTCTGGAAGCTGTGTTGGAATCGAGCATTTCACCACGGGCCAGGCGGCAATTCGCCCGCCTTTTAGGCGACTTTTTCGGCACTTTGCATTCCAACGGTATCTGGCATCCGGATCCGCACCCCGGCAATTTACTACTGGCTGATGGTCAGCTCGTGCTACTCGATACTCACGCCGTGCGGTTCGATCTGCTCAGCAAGGAGTTACCGAACCTCGTGTTGCTCAACCGTTGGTTCCAGCAGCGGGCTTCAGCAACGGATCGTGCCCGCTTCTGGGTGGCCTACCGCGATGGCCATAAAGCAACGTTGGCTCTGGACGATTCATCATTCCGTCAACTCATCGAGTCTCGCACGCACGCCTCGAACCTGCGCTTCTGGCAACAGCGCCGCAAGCGATACGTCGGCAGCAATAGCCAAGTGAAGCCACTGCGAGTTGGCTCGTGGCATGGCTTCAGCGTGACGGATCTTTCGCAGGAACTGTTTGCTCAACTCTCGCCCGATCCACTGGCTCCGTTCGCACCCAGCACTCCGTATCCACGGCTGAAAGATGGCCCGAGCTCTGCTGTGGTGCTGTTGCCGGGTGGTGTGCTCCTCAAACGATTCCGCATCAAGAAACGCAGCACACTGCTGAAGAACCTGATCCGCCCCAGCAGTGCCAAACGTTCCTGGATCAACGGCCACAGCCTGCTGGATCGTGGAATCGCCACGGCCCGCCCATTGTTGCTGCTCGAACAGCGACAACGCGGTGTCACTGGCGAAGCACTGCTTGCCTTCGAATATCTGGCCAGAGCCACGGAGTTGAAACCGGCACTCTTACAGCGCGATGAACTTGAACGATGCCAGTTGATCGACCGACTGGGGTTGCTCCTTCGACGGATGCACCACGTCGGCGTGAGCCATCGCGATTTGAAGGCCTCCAACATTCTTGTGACATCGAATGGAGAGCCAGTTCTGATCGACCTCGTGGGCGTGACCCTGGGCACCGTGGTCGTTCCGAAGATCCGCCAGCGTGATCTCGCTCGCCTTGCGGCGAGTTTTTTGGATGTCGCTTCCATTCGGCACTCGCATCGATTCAAGTTTCTGCACAGGTATCTTGGCCCGTCACACTGGGAGAACTGGAAGGTTTGGTGGAAACAGATCGTGCTGTTGCTGAACCGTAAACGACAGAAGAACGCGGAATCCGGCCGACCGTTGACTTGAACGAGTTCCGAATGAAGTTCGCTGGTGAACTTTGCCGATTGTAAATGCAGGACTCCGCTGGCAGTCGTTACGCCGTGTTGGTATGTCCTGCCGCACCCCCTTAGCGGAACGCTGGCCGATGACGAATCGCCCTGCCCGAAGGTTCCGTACCTCGGCCACTCTTGGTACGCTGGCTGGGTTAGCCGTGGCCTTGGGTTGCAACACTCTCTCGCAAAAGCAGCCAGAGAGCCGAGGGACTGTTGGATCGCCGCTTGGCGAGATCACCCGCGCGGTGGCACCCGATACGCCAACGACAGCGGTGAAGCGACCTGCGGCCTACACTGCTCGCGTTGGCCCTTATGCCTTTCACACAGATTTTCCTCTCGATCTGTCCGACTCGGTGTATCGCGAACTTGAAAATTTGCCCGAGCAGATTGAAAACGAACTTCAACTGACCACCGGCCAAAGCCTGATTCAAGTCTTCCTCTTCGATGATGAAGCAAAGTACTACGCATTCCTTCGCGCTAAAGACCCGAAACTGCCAATGCGTAGCGCCTACTTCTTTGCCGAACCATCACGTGGTTACGCCAACGGGCCAGACCTGCAGGTTTACACTTGGTTCAGCCCACGCTTGAAGACCGACCTCCGCCATGAACTCACACACGCCCTGCTGCACAGTTCGTTGAAGTCCGTACCCATCTGGCTCGACGAAGGCTTGGCCGGGTTCTTTGAACAACCACCGAGTAACGACGGCATCAATCCATTGCATCTGGATACCCTACGTTCTCCGGAGACATCCACGCGACCTTCGAGTTTCATGGCGGACCTGGTTCGTCTCGAAAAACTCAAAGAAGTCGGCCAGATGGGCCGGGCCGAGTATCAGGAAGCCTGGGCGTGGGTGCATTACATGCTGCGTGGCGAGGCCGCAGCTCGTAAAGTTTTCTTGGAACATCTCAAGAGTCTGCGTAGCAATCCAAACGCGGGCACACTGTCCACGAAGCTTGAACCGGAAGTGGGCGATCCAAACACCGCGATGATGCGGCACCTTTATCGCCTCGAACTTCCGCGCGGGAAAGTGATCACGGCTCGCTGAGCAGGTCGGATACAATCTCTTGTATGACCGCACTACCACTCCGCCCGCTCGGCAACACTGGCCTGAACATTTCCGCTATTAGTTTGGGCGGAGCACAACTCGGCCAGCAATACGGGCCGTTGTCGCAACAGCAAGCGAACGAGTTGGTTCATGTGGCCATCGAACGCGGGGTCACATTCATCGATACCTCCGCGTACTACGGCCATGGCGCATCGGAGACGATTCTCGGTGAAGCACTGTCCGGTGGTTGGCGAGACCGCGTGACGCTTGGCACCAAGGCTGGGCGACTGGGCCGAGCCGAGTTCGACTTTAGTCCTGAGGGGATGCGACGTTGCGTGGAAGGAAGTCTGCAACGCCTTCGCACGGATCACGTTGAAGTGCTTTTGGCTCACGACATCGAATACGCCCCGGATAAGGAACGCGTCTTCGACGAAACTTATCAAGTGCTTACGGAACTCAAGGCCGAGGGGAAAACAAGGTTCATTGGCATGTCATGCCTGCCGCTGGCATTGCTTCAAGAAGCGATCACTCGATGTCAGCTTGATGTCGTCATCTCGTACTGCCACTTCCATTTGCAGGACGACACGCTGGCGACTTCCGGCTTTCTCGATCTAGCCAAGCAACGCGGCACAGCGGTGCTCAATGCCAGTCCGCTCGCCATGGGATTGCTGACCGATTCAGGCCCACCACCCTGGCACCCCGGAAGCCCGCGGATGAAAGACGCAGGTCGAGCTGCCGTGGGATTGATTAACTCACGCGGTGGAAACCTGAGTACGTTGGCAATGCAATTTGCCCTGCAACGCGGGCCAGTGCCCAGCACCATCACTGGTGCCAGCACCGTTGCCGAGCTCGATGCGAACATCTCGGCGTTGAACGATCCGATTCACGAATCGTTACTTGCCGACGTTCTCCGGGTCTTCGAGCCGGTTAAAAACGAGACTTGGTGAACCGTTACTTCCCCGGTAGGCCATCGTCTTTCAGGCCGCTGTGGTAGACCTTCGGGAGATACGTCCAGATGTCGAACTTCGGGTCGTTATCGAGGTCATGACACTTTCGGCACACTTGCCCATCAAGTGCTCGCACAACACGCTGCAGGCTGTTGGGTATCTCGATCTTGCCTCGTTCGTTCTCGGGCAGGTCGGCCATCTTCTTGAGAAACTCAAGAGTCGGCAGCTTGTCGGCTCGGTTGAGTTTCCACGGTGCGAGGGCTTTGAGTAAGTCCGCATCTTGTGGCTTGGCCGCGTGGGCGCTGCCAGGGCCGTGACAGTTCTCGCAGCCGTTATTCATGAGTTCCGGTGTTTTCTCCTTACTCGCGAACCCTGTCTTGTACTCGAATCCAACGGTATGGCAGATCACGCACTCCGGATCGAACTGCCGGAGGCTGGGCCGCGTGGCCAGTTTTTCGAGTGCTTCGTATGCGTGGCTGTGTTTGGTTTCCTTCCACTTGGCGTACTCTGCCGCGTGGCACTTGGCACACGCAGCACTGCCGATGTACTTGACGTCGCTCTTCTCGTTGGCCACCATCGTCGGGTGATTGCTTTTGACCTTCTCGCTGTACTTGGCCAAGAGGTCGTCCTTCTTCACCTCAGCGGTGTACCCTTCCAGTAGTTGCAGCACAGTATTGTCCATGGCGAGATCGACCGGCTTTACCGGGGTCAGGAACTCTTCGCCCAATGGAACGAGTTGATACCGCAGGTCGAGACCGTTGGGCGTTTTGAACACACCCAGCAGGCCCACGTTCTTACCCTTGTGGCCCATCTGGATGATCTGCGTGGTGGGCTTTTCCGCTGGTGCCAGCTTGGGGAACAGCGGAGCTTCGGAGTCGCCACCATCGCTGGTGCAGATGATGACTTGAAACTCCGGGTAGTCCTTGGCCACTTGCTGGGCTTCGATCAACGAACCTTGCAGCAGAAGCACTTTGAGTTCCGGTTTCGTCTTGCCGCCGTTGAGCTTCTTCACGGCTTTGGGCAAGGCCGTCGTCAGTGGTTCAAAGTCGTAGGTCGGGTTGGCCTCCACGATGGCACTGGCAATGCTGGGTGCCGTGAGGCCCACAACGCCGAGGCTCACCGCTTTATCCGTTACCAGTTCCACATCGTCGATCATTGCTCGGCCATCGGGAATCTTGAAGTACTCTTCCCGTGACGTTGATTTCAGCACCTTGGTTGCGTCCGCTTTATCACGCTCCACACCCGCCACCATGTTGCCGCTCAGCACAATGGGTTGCTTGCCGCCGTTGTTCAACGTGAACTTGCCGAGCAGTTGTAGCAGGTCGCTTTGCACTTCCGTCAGGCCTACGCCCACGGCGACATAACCCATGGCTTGCAGGCTCTTCATCATGAAGGTGTACTTCTTCACGGCTTGCTCCGTGAGACCCTTCCCCGGCACCGGTGCTAAGTCGCCCACGTCGACACCCACAACATCCCAACCCTTGGCCTTGAGCGATTGCACTACGTTGAAGCGACGCTCCAGTCCGCCGGTCTGCGGGCTGCTGCACCCGCACGGTGACAGGAATCCGTAGCTCTGACCGGTAATCATGAGCACCAGATCCGGCTTCTCCTTGGGCCAGTCGCTGAACAGCGTGCGCCCGCCAACTTTGATCTCTTTGGCGGCCGTCAGATCGGGAATAGCCGAGGGTGCTAGCAACTTGGTTGACGGCGTCGTCTGAGCTGGTTTATTCTGGCAACCCAGCAAAAGCATGGAGAAAAGTGCCACGACCGGCAGCAGGCCCAACGTCAGGCGTGCGCCCAATTTCCACGGAGACCGCATGTACGCAACCATTCTTTGATCTCCAGTGCAAAACAAACAACGATCTGATTATAGGCGCAATACCACACCCGTTGTTCGTTGCCAAGACACGGTACACGAGGGTCGAGCAACACGTTACCCCAGCAGTTCCCTTACAACTTGTCCGTCTGTCAAAATAGGTTGTGGTCGACCTTGGCGGTCTGTCAGCATGGTGTGGCTGTCGTACCCCAGCAAATGGTATACGGTTGCGAGGACATCCTTGGGTGAAATGGGGGTGTCCACCACTGTGCCGCCGATGGAATCCGTCTTGCCCACCACCTTGCCACGGGCTATGCCGCCGCCCGCGAACAGTGCCGTGTAGGCCTGCGACCAATGGTCGCGTCCACCGCCATCGCCGGTGCTGATCTTCGGCGTGCGGCCATGTTCGCTCAGCACCACGACCAAAGTCTCGTCCAGCATCCCGCGTTCGTCGAGATCGCGGATCAGTCCTGCGTAGCCACGGTCGAACCCGGGCATCAGTTCGTTCTTCAACCGCGGATAGTGCTGCCAGTGTGTGTCCCAACCCGACCCAGCCAGACCGAACTCATCCCAGAACACCGTCACGAACTTGGACCCGGCCTCCACTAATCGGCGCGCTGCCAGGCACGATTGTCCGAACAGCGAGTGGCCATAGGAATCACGCAAATTTGGTGCTTCCAATCGCACATCGAGAGACTGGCGAATCTTGTTGCTGCCGATCATCTTGTAAGCGGCTTCGCGGAGCGGGTCGCTCGACGGGTTGAGCTCACGATGCCGGTGTGCGGTTTCGAGTTGTTGAAGAAGCGATTTCCGAGTGTTCAACCGGTCTGCCGAAACATCCACGGGGAAGGATGTAGCGTCGCCCAACGTGAAGTAGGCGTTGGGGTCGATGCCCACATATGGTTCATCGAACTCGATCGTATCTTCCCGCAGCTTCTTGGTGATCTTCCTGTTCGGTACTCCTCGGAAGTTCGCGTACTGCGGATGGAACTCGGAACCGAGGTACGCGGCGTATGGCCCGGCTCGGTGCACTTCGCCGTTACGCTGGCTGCTGAACGGAAACGGTAAGGCCACGTTATGTGGCACATCAGATTTCGACTTCTTCTGCTTCTCCAGGTACTGCACTACCGAGCCGATGAATGGCCAGTGCCGCGAGTCCATCGGGTTGAGTTCCATCGTGGGGTCGATGATGGGGATACCGGTGGTGGCATAGGCCACGCCGTGGTTTGGCAGCGTGTGTGTGAGTGACCGTGCCACCGTGACGTTGTGCATCACCTTTGCCGTGTGGGGTAGCAATTCGCACACCCCGCAGCCGGGCAAGCTCGACGAGATCGACCCAAGTTCCCCACGGATTTCCACCGGGGCGTTCGGCTTCGGGTCGGCGAATTCCAACTGACTGGGTGAGCCGTACAGAAACAACAAGATGCAGGACTTCGCCCGACCAAAGTGTGAATCTGTCGAAGTCGTACTCGAGGGCGCCGGTGCGGCCCGCAAGGTATCGGCCAGCGTAAGCCCAAAAAGACTCAATCCACCAGCCCAGAGCAGATCTCTGCGGGTGACGCCGGTGCAAAGCCGTTTCTGTGAACCAAGAAGCCGTAGCATGAGACATAGCCCAAGGAGAGACGGGCCAAGGCAGGATTGATATCTTCCACGGTTGACCTGCCCGATGCAATAACAAAGCTGATGACGTGCCAAACGAGGCTTTGCTCCGAGTCAGCAATCGACGACCGACTTCAAGGATTCTCATGCCGACGTTTTTTGCGACCTGTGCCCGTGGACTAGAGCCGATCCTCGCCAAGGAACTGGCCGGCATCGGGGCCACCGACATCACGCCAGATCGCGGTGGGGTGAACTTCACGGGCGATGCCACCACGCTGTACAAGGCGAACCTCTGGCTACGCACTGCCGTGCGCGTATTGCAACCGCTCTTCAATCTTTACGTCGAGACGCCGGAAGACCTTTACGAAGCCTGCCGCACGGTGAAGTGGTTCGACCTGATGACGCCGGAGCACACCCTGGCCATCGATTGCAACGTCCGCGATTCTTACATCACGCACAGCCAGTATGCCGCCCGCAAGGTGAAGGACGCCATCTGCGATCAGTTCCGCGACCGCACCGGCCTGCGACCCAGCGTGGACGTGGAAACGCCGATGATCGGCTTGAACCTGCACATCCATAAGAACCGGGCGATCCTGAGTTTGGACAGTTCGTGGAACTCGCTACACAAGCGCGGCTACCGCCCCATCCAGACCCGTGCCCCCATTAACGAAGCCTTGGCGTGTGGCTTGCTGCTGCACTTGGGGTACGACGGTTCCGTCCCGCTGGTCGACTTCATGTGCGGCTCGGGCACGTTCCTCGTGGAAGGAGCTTGGCTGGCCACACGCCGACCACCGGGCCTCACCCGCAAGTGGTTCAGCTTCTACGGTTGGCGAGACTTCAACGCAAAAACATGGTCGAACTTGCGTGACGAAGCCCGCGAGCAAATGCTGACTCGCCCGGCATGCACCGTGTCCGGCTCCGATGTCCTCACCGATGCCGTAGCCTTGGCGTTACGCAACGCAGCGGCCGCTGGTGTGGGTAACATGGTGACCGTCAAGCAACACCCGTTGAAGGACGCCCGCCCACCCGAAGGCAGCCCACCGGGTTGGATCATCGTGAACCCGCCCTACGGCGAACGCCTGGGCGAGGAGGGGGAACTTGTTCCGCTCTACCGCAGCCTGGGCGACCGCCTTGGGGCACACTGGCCGGGGTGGAAAATGGCTGTGTTCACCTCGAACGACTACCTTGCCAAAAAGATCCAACTTCCCGTGCTCCGCCGCACGCACTTCTTCAACGGTGCCATCCCCTGCCACCTGTGGGAGTTCGGGCAACTTTAAGGAAGCTAATCTTCGTGACTTGCGTTCGGCGATGTGATAAAAGACAAAACATGAGTGATAGAACTGTAAATAGCACGACATCTGATTTGTTCCCACGACAAATAGATGCTGTTGAGGCTGATATTGGCCCAGTACTTGTATTGGCCGGGCCAGGCGCTGGGAAGACACGTTGTCTAACCGGACGTATTGGACATCTTCTCAATCGTCATCAAGCTAAGGGGCTGTCTCGAAATAAGTGTTACAAGTTCGCGTGACGCTATAGCCGTCGTTCATGAGGAACGACACACGAGCCGAAGGGATTCGGCAGCGGCATGGCTCTTTATCGCCATCGCTGGATGAACGGCAACTCCGGCTTT
>JBBRME010000138.1:0-11512 GCA_038230995.1 Gemmatales bacterium | reverse complement strand
GTTGTTCAGTTCTTCGGCGCTCGCTGAGCCAGAGAGTGACTTGATCCGTTGATAAGTCGATTTGCGGGTGACGAGGTCGGCTTCGGCAGCAGCCAGTGAGGCCACCGCCTCACGCTGTTGTGCAACGAGTTCGCGGTCATCAAGAGTGATGAGGAGATCGCCGGCTTTGACCCGATCCCCCGGCCGCGGTTTGATCTCACGAACGGAAGCCAGCAGTTGGCTGGCGACATCCGTCTTGCGTCGCGGCTGAACCGACCCGACTGCAGTGAGCGTTTCCATCCCGATCGTGCGCTCTGCAGTCACCAGCGTTCTGCCTGCGACTTTGGATCGCTCGACATGGGCCACCCCGGGCTGTACTTTCTCGCGAAAAGCCCCGCCCATCCATGCAACGAACAGCACAAGGGCCGCGATGGCGAGCGCTGCTGCCAAAAGAGTTTTGATGACCCCGAACAAGCGGGCAACAGGGCCGGGGCGGTGATCTGAACTCATGATTTATTCCCTATCCCTAATGACTGGATGTGCACTGTTCTGATCGGATGTGTTAGGCCGCGACCGCGGCTCACAGGAACCCGACATTCAGGTCTGCACGCCCATCTTCGGCAGGACCCAAATCTGCAGGATAAACCAGAGAGCTAGAAATGCTAACAGGATGAGTACTTCCATGGTGTTTTTCCTTTGTTGATTGTGAGGCAAGACACCCGGTTCTGGATCAATTGCGTCACTTGTATTGTTCGGGTTCACTTTTTCTTCTCCGGCTCGGGTAGGGCGTGTTCTTTCCTAGCTTCCTCAAAGCCCTTCTCCGCAAACTTCGAGACCACATCAGCGTGGGCCTGGATGATCTTCACGACCGCGGCCTCTTCCGACGTTTCCACGACCTTCACGCCGGTTTTCGTGTTCTCGATGGTCATCTTCATCTTTTTGCCATGCTTGAAGGCTTCGGCAAAAAGCGGATCCCAGTAACGTACTCCGTTGCCGGACTGTAATCGTTCGTACATCGCAGGAACGTGCTCTTGGATCTTCTTCGCCACCTCTGCTGTGTCCGACTCCGTGACCGTCTCAACGCCGTTGTCGAGCTTTTTCACAGTCCGCTTGATGGCCTTGTGGTTCTCCAGCAGAAAGTGAAACGTATCGCGGTCCGCAACGAATGTGGTGTCCTTGCCGTGTGGGCCCTTCCCGGTAGTAGGCTTTTTCTCCGGTTCTGCAGGTGGCTTCGCTGTGGGGGCTTTTTCGGCCTGGCACTTACCGCAGCAGCCTTTCTCTGCCGAAGCTTTGCCTTTCGCTTGCTCCATCGGGCACTTCGCACACGCACCGGACTTCTCCGTTGGTTGGCCTGCGGCACCAGCTGCATACCAACTGAGACCAGCCACGAGACAGGTCAGTGAAAGCGCGCGGGGCAGTTTGTTCCAGTGCATGTTCTTCTCCATTGGGGTGAAATGCTAACGATTGGCTAAAACCATCACTTTCACTTCCGGGGACAAAATCAACCAGACTCCACCAACGATTGCGGCAACTGCAAACCATGGGTGCACGAAGAAGGCCAGTGTCCCACCCAAGACAGCCAACCCACCGGCCAGCATGCAAGTCCGCCGATGGGCCCAACGGCCGGAAGTGCTACAAACGCCGACAGGTGCTGGAACAGTTTTCATCGTCATTGCTGTCTCCTCGAAAAGCTGTTGACACCATCAGTGATCCGCCCGAAGTGAATCGGTTACAAAAATCGAGATTCGTGTTTTTTGTGTAACCGCCCAACGACTCGTGGATCCGAGAATGTGCAGCTGAAAAGGTTGTGGCTGCGGTTTTAATCAACAGCAGGATGAATCCATGCAACGGAAGACAATGGCTTTGGCATTCGTATCGATCATGGCGTTTGCTCTCTCGGCCTGCTCTGCTGATCACACGGCGGATACGCTCGTGGATGTGAAGAAGGCCATCAAGGACGACCAGGCTATCCTGATCGACGTGCGTGAGGTCGATGAGTGGAAGGATGGACACGTCGACAATGCCAAGCACCTCCCACTCTCTGAGTTGAGAATGGGTGTCACCGCTGAAAAGCTGAAGACGCTCGTACCGGCTGGAAAGGTGGTCTACCTTCACTGTGCTGCTGGTGGGCGATGTTTGAAGGCCGCTGAGCTTTTTGAAAGTTGCCGGGTACGAGACCCGACCACTCAAGCCAGGTTACAATGACCTTATCAAAGCGGGTTTTGAGAAAGCCAAGTGATGGCAGTCTTATGGCACGACGCTGGGTGGTGTGCGAGTGGTTGGCCGGTTGGCATAGGCTCTACAATGTCGTTATGGCCATCAATCAAGGCGGGTTCAAGTTCCACAGCATGATCGCATGGCCTTGAGTCGCCGTTGAAGATAAACAGTACAGCAGCAATGAACACTACGGCATCACCACCTCCTGACGTAGCACAAGTCGAGGACGATCTCTCTTTGTTGCGTCGTGCCCAGACGGGCGATTATGCTGCATTCGAAGAGTTGGTGAGTCGAATGCAACAACGGGTATATGGGGTGGCCTACAGAATTCTCGGGCAAAGCCACGACGCGGAAGATGTAGTGCAGCAGACGTTCCTGAGCCTCATTGAGCATATCGACTCGTTCCGTGGAGAGTCCGCCGTTGCAACCTGGGTGCTGAGAATTGCAACCAACTTCGCCCTGAAAATTCTTCGCAAGAAGCGAGGACTACCAACAGTGGCGATGGAAGAGAACGACGAGTCCATCAGCACAGTGCCCCACCCGCATTACATCGCCCAATGGCGAGAGGCACCGGAAAGTCTTGTCGAACGGGCGGAACTCCGCGAATTACTTGATCAGGCCATTTCCGAGCTGGACAGTAAGTATCGCGTGGTCTTTGTGCTGCGCGATATTGAAGGGATGTCCACCGAGGAAACTGCATCTGCCTTGGGCTTGAGTATCTCGAACGTCAAGATCCGGCTGCTCCGCGCACGGATGCAACTCCGTGAACGATTGACACGCGAGTTAGGCGACGCGGCCACGCAGGTGATACCGGATCACTCGCACGAAGCCCTCTGAAGCAGAAAAAGAAAGAACCGTGTAACCAACCACCCGACTGGCGGGTCCATTGAAAGGAAGTTGCAGGGGTGAACCAGCTATGACTTGCGAAGAATTACTTCTAGCGCTCAACGAGGTGATCGACGATCAGTCGGCCCTGGCGATTTACCATGACTTCGCCGATCACTTGGTTGGCTGCAACCCGTGCCAACTTGTGGTCGACAACATCCGCAAAACGATCCACCTTTATAAAGCCGGTGAACCCTACCCGATGCCAGCCGGTTTTCAGGAACGGTTCAAAGATGCCCTGCGAGCAAAGTGGAAGGCTAAGTTCCCGCACGCAATGACATAGCCAATCGCAGGAGTTCGAGAACACAATGGAAACAATCCCTCGAATTGGCGACAAGGTGGAAGACCTTGGCTTCCTGAGTCCGGACAACGTCGCTGTTCGACTCTCGGATCGACCGGGTCGGCTGCTATTGCTTTTCCTTCGCCACCTGCGTTGAATTGCATGCTTGGGGCACCTCGTGGAGGTGCAGAAACGACAGGAAGAGTTCCAACAACTCCATGTGACGGTGTTGATCATCACTCCGTCTGCACCTGCGTCCGTACGGTCCGTCAAGCTGCCCTTCGATGTTCTGTGTGACCCGGAACGTGTGGCCTATCGGTACTTCGGTTTGGAACGCGGGGGTCTGTGGATGTTCTTCAACTTAAGAGTGCTCTGGCATTACATCAGGATGATCTTTTCCGGCTTGCTTCCACATCAACCAGAAAGCGGAGAAGACTTGTTTCAACTGGGTGGGGATTTCGTGCTCACGTCCGAACATCGATTGCTCTTCGCTCATCGGAGTCATGATCCAGCCGACCGCCCCTCCATTGATAATTTGATTCGAAACATCTCCAACGATTGAGGAGCGAACGGCCGATCAACACGGACCAAACTGCCAAGCCACGTCCTAGTCAATGCATCTGTTCCTAGGACGCCAGAGACTTTACTTGTAGATCAAATGCGTGAACAGCCTGAAAAGCAAGTACACTTCGCAGGTGTTAGCCTTTTGATTGTTTAGCCTTGGCTTGGAGAATACGAGATGGGATTGATTCGACTTGCGCTTGGCAATGTCTACGGCGTCATCGTGTTGGCCATGTTCATAGCCATCCTGGGTGCGGTGGCTCTCGCGTCGATCCCCGTCGACATTCTTCCGCAGTTCAAATCGCCAGCAGTTCAAGTCCTTACCTTTTACAACGGCATGCCAGCCCGGTCGATCGAACGCACGATTACCGATCGTGTGGAGCGTTGGGTGAATCAGGCTCCGGGTGTTGCCAGTGTCGAATCGCGTTCTGTGTCCGGCGTGAGCGTCGTCAAGCTGTACTTCCAGGACGACATTGACCCGAGTACCGCCCTCACGCAGACAAACTCCCTGACAGGTGCGGCCATGCCGTACCTGCCGACAAACACACTTCCACCCGTCTCGCTCCCCTTTGACCCCACCGGCACGATCCCACTTGGAGTGTTGACGGTCAGCAACCCGAATATGTCCGAACAGTCGGTGAAGGACTTGGCACGTGTTGAAGTGCGTAACCGCCTTGGTGGCGTACGCGGCTGTGTTGCACCTGTGGTCGTGGGTGGGAAGGACCGCCGGATCATGGTCTATTTAGACCATCAGAAACTAGAAGCGCGGAACCTGTCTCCCGTCGATGTGGTGAAAGCCCTCGACCTTGGTAACATGATGGTGTCGCCTGGTACTGCGTACATTGGCGACAACCAGATTGCACTCGATACGAATGCCATGGCCCGCACCGTCGAGGACATCGGCGATATCCCCATCGTGTTCGAAGCCGACCGACACATCCTCCTGAGGGATGTGGCCACCACGCTTGACGATGCCGTGATTCAAAAGTCCCGCGTGCGGGTCAACGGTAAGCAACAAGTGTTCGTGCCGATCTACCGCCAGCAAGGGGCGAGTAGCCTGAAAGTTGCACAGGGTGTCATTGATGCCATCCCGGAGATGGAAAGTGAACTCCCGGAAGGATCGAAGCTCGACTTCGTGATCGACCAGACGGAGTACGTTCGCAAGGCCATCGATAGTCTCGTCCACGAAGGGATCATCGGGGCCATCCTCGTCTCGATCATGATCCTCGTGTTCCTCGGCAACTGGCGAATGACGGTCATCGCCACACTCGCCTTGCCGCTGTCGATCCTCGGGGCCATCATCGGTCTCAAGGCAACCGGCAACAGCATCAACGTCATGACCCTCGGTGGGCTGTTCCTCGCGATCGGGCCACTGGTAGACAACGTCATCGTTGTGTTGGAGAACATCCATCGACACATGGCGATGGGCAAGTCCGCGTTTCAGGCGTCTCTGGATGCGACCAGTGAACTGACGATGCCCGTCGTGGTGGCCACGCTCGCGCTGATTATTGTTCTCTGCCCGGTGGCACTGACCCCCGGAGTCGGCGGGTTCCTTTTCAAACCACTCACGCTGGCCGTCGGCTTTGCGATGATCTTCTCCTTCGTGCTGAGCTGGACGTTCGTTCCCGCCCTCTGCGCGAAGATGCTGCGTGGCCATGGTCAACAGGGTCATGGTAACGAAACAGAACACCGGAAAGAGCACCAACGGAAGCCAGAACAGGTGGGCTTCTTCGGACGGATCTATCAGAAGATCGATGGTTTCCTGAGCTTCCTCACACGGATCTACTCGGGGATGCTGGCCTGGGCACTCGGTCGACGGTTTCTCGTCCTCGGTATGATTGGCCTGTTGTTTTTGGGCTCACTGGGGCTTTTGAAATTCATCGGTCAGGAGTTCTTCCCTGCTGTGGATGCAGGTCAGATCACGATCCAGGTTCGCGCACCATCCAACCTGCGGCTCGATGCCACCGAACGACGGATCGTGGATGTCGAAAAGGCCATTGTCGAGACAGTCCCGCCACACGAACTGGAGATGGTTGTCTCGGAGATTGGCCTGAACAACGACTGGAGTGCTGCTTACTCGCAGAACGCCGGACAGCAGGACACTGTCATTCGGTTGCAACTCACACCAGAACGGACCAAGTCGGCCCAGGAGTACGCCGTCGTCTTGCGAAAGGCCTTCGCGGACAATCCCGACTTCGCCGACCTCGAGATCAGCTTCGACACCGGTGGTATGGTTTCGGCTGCCTTGAACTTCGGGGCGTCATCACCGATTGACATCCAGATCACCGGTGGCACGCCCGAGCAAAAACTGGAACTCGCGCAGAAGGTACGGGGGGCGGTGCGAACTGTGCCTGGTGCAGCAGACGTGCGGGTGCTGCAACGCAACGACGCACCCTACCTGATCATCGAAATCAACCGAAACGATGCAGCCGGTGTCGGTCTGTCGGCGCGGGATGTCGTCATGCAAGTGGTGACGGCCATGAATTCGAGTATCGCTTTGACACGGAACTTCTGGATCGATCCGAAGAGCGGTAACCAGTACTTCATCGCTGTGCAGTACCCGGACGACCCATCGTTCCGCATCAACGACTTGAAAAACATGTTCGCAACGGGCACGAATCAAAAGACTCCCGTCCGGCTAAGTTCCCTCGTCACGATCAAAGAATCAACGCAACCGGTGGAGTTCAACCACGTTGGCCTGAAGCGGATCGTCGATGTACTGGTGAACACGGAGAACCGCGACATCGGCAGCGTGGCCCAGGACATCGAGAAACTCCTGAAACTGATCGAAATACCCAGCGGAATGAAGATCGAGATGAAAGGCGAGTATGCCCGAATGAAGGAATCGTTCCGTAGCCTTGGGATCGGCCTGGCTCTGGCCTCGGTGCTGGTCTACCTGCTCATGGTGCCGCTGATGCGGTCCTTTGTCATGCCGACCATCATCATGGCAGCCGTTCCGCTCGGTCTCATCGGCGTTCTCACGATGCTATGGGCCACCAAAACAACACTCAACGTGCAATCGGAAATGGGAGTGATCTTCCTCGTCGGCATCATCGTTTCGCAAGGGGTGCTACTGCTTGATTATGCCAACCAACTGCGGAAGCAGGGCAAGTCGGCACGGGATGCCATCATGGAAGCGGCGAGCACGCGATTCCGACCCATCCTCATGACCTTCCTCGCGACGTTCCTCGACTTGTTGCCGATGGCCCTTGGCTTGGGCCGGGGGAGCGAATCACTGACGCCACTGGCACGGGCCGTCGTCGGTGGACTGATCACCAGTACCGCATTGACTCTGTTCGTCGTCCCGATTCTGTTCACGCTGTTGATCCGGGACAAGCACCACACCCACCAACACGATGACCTGACCGTACCGCTGACGCCAGCCAACTAATTGGAGAACACCATGATTGAGCAACAGAACCCGAGCGGGGAAGTGATGCTTATCGCTTCCGAACGGCCACGGATGAGCGGGCGGAAGCGACGGTGGACGACCATCCTGGCACTTGGTGGACTTGCCCTTGGCGGTGTTGGGATTGGTGCAGCAGTATTGACCGGGCTGATCCCGAATCCATTCGCACACGGTGCCAAGGAAGCAGCGGCGACACCGAACACGGCTAAGGTGCCCACTGTAAAAGTTGTGCGACCCAAACGCGAATCGTCCGTGCTGATTACAGTCAATCAGATAGCAACCGTAGAGCCGTACTACCGGGCCGATCTGCGGGCACGGGCTTCGGGCGTGGTGAAAGCAGTACTCCACGACATTGGCAACAAGGTAAAAAAAGGTGAGACCCTCATCATCATTGACGTACCCGAGTCCGATCAGGACGTGGCCAAATCTGAGGCGATGATCCTGCAGCGAAAGCAGGAACTGAAAGTCTCTGAAGCGAAGTTGAAGGACGCCAAAGCCGCCAAGGACGTCTCTGCTGCGACCATCAAGCAACGCCTTGCCGACGTAGACGGTGCGACAGCAACCCGAGATTTGAAGAAGCGGAAATTTGCACGGTTTCAGGAGCTGGCCGCGAAGGGTTCTGTAGTGGGCAGCGTGGTCGAGGAAGAAGAGCGAGACTACCTCTCGAGCGAAGCCATTTTGACATCAGCAAGTGCGAACGTTGAAAGGGCTCGTGCCGATTATGCCGAATCGGAGTCAAAGATTGAGGCGGCACAAGCCGATATAGGACTGAAGAAAGCTCAGATCGAGGTGGCCGTGAAGGATCTCGATCGAGCGAAGGCGGTGGCGGATTACGGCAAGCTCGTGGCCCCATTCGACGGGGTTGTCGTTCGGCGGACGGTCGATCCCGGCTCGTTCGTACAGAACGCGACGACAGGATCCAGCGAGGTGTTGATCTCCGTTGCGAAGGTGGATCTCGTTACCGTGATTGCCAAGTTCCCGGACTCCGTTGCACCGTTGATCAGGGTCCAAACACCTGCCCTCGTGAATGTCGACGATATGCCTGGAGTGTCAATACCTGCCACTGTGACCCGCTATGCGCCGACGGTGCAGAACTCCGACCACACCATGCGTGTTGAAGTCGATTTGTTCAATGGGGACGAAGAGGAGTATCGTCGCCTGTCAGAACTCGTAAAGACGGGCGGGCCTGACCGGCAGACCAAAGGCATCGGCGACCCGATGCCAATCCGTGCCTTCCCGGCGGACGCACCGAAATCTCGTCGATTGATTCCCGGGATGACCGGGACGATCCGACTGACCGTTGGTGGCTTTGGCGACTCGTACGTGCTTCCATCGACGGCGGTGTACACCCGAAGCGGTACCAGTTATATCCTGATCGTTCAGGATGGAAAAACCAAGCAGTTGCCGGTTCGTGTGCAAGTCACCGATGGAAAAACAGTGCGGCTGGTCGTTCTCGATCGACAGAACAGTGCTGATGTCGGTAGCCGCGATGTCCACACCGAACTGACCGGCTTGGAACAAGTGGTGGTTGCGAGACAACTTGAATTGGGTGAAGGTGCCACTGTGGCCGTCGGAATAAGTGAATGGTAATGGTTCGTGCCGGGCAAGGAGGCCCACTGAGAATGAAACGGCTGCTGGGTTTTGGCATCCTTGGCTTTCTTGCCACCGGGTGTTTCACCCCTCAAACCGCCATTCCGGTGCATGAGCCAGTGCGCACGACTGCGGCATCGCCGCTGTCGGCCAAACCGATCCCGGCTACGAAATCGAACGTGCAGCAGGTTCAAGCCACAACGAACACACCTAGCGATGTTCTCGTAACAAAGCCGAACTACACCCAGCTCGAAACATTGCCGATTGACTTGTCGACGGTAATCCGGCTTGTCGATGAACAAAGCCCTGTTGTGGCTTTTGCACAGGCGAAAGTGCGTGAAGCGGAAGCCAACTTGGAGAAGGCCGAGGTCCAGTGGCTACCCAACCTGACTGTGGGGATGGCTTACAATCGGTTCGACGGACAGACGCAAAACCAGCGCGGTGAAATCTTCAGCGTCTCCAGGGCAAACCTCTTCGGTGGGGGTGGCCCGGCACTCGCCATCGATACCTCAGAAGCCATCTTTCGCCCACTCATTCAACGCCGACTGACAAGTGCCGAGCAACGAAACTCCCAAGCGGTCTCCGCACAACAGGAGCTCGATGCCGTGTCGGGCTATCTTGATCTTCTGCAACTGACGATGGCCCTGGAGATCAACGCACAGACAGTCTCGCAGGCACAGGAGATGCTCAAGGCGGCACTCAACGCGAAAGAAGCCAAGCTGGATCGCTCTGCCGGGGACGTGAATCGTGCCCAGTCGGAAGTACTGATTCGCCAAGCGGAACGCCTCGACCTTCAGGCCAAAGCCGCATCGGCAAGTGCACGCCTCAGCCGATTGCTTTTGTTACCGCCCAACGTGAAGCTCGTGCCGGGCACCATCACCGTAGCGCCGATCACACTGATTGACCCCAACTCCAGTCTGGATCAACTGATCGAGATTGCCCTGAACAACCGGCCAGACCTGGCTGCATCTCGCGATCGCATCAGCGCGGCATGGACGAAAGTGCGCCAGCAACAAACTGCCCCACTGATGCCTAAGGTTGTCGTGGCCAATCAAACGGGCAGCTTCGGTGGCGGGCTGGATAGCGACTTGCGAAAATTCGACACACGCAACGCACTTAGCGTCCAACTTTTCTGGGAGGTACGCAACCTAGGCTTCGGCAACCGTGCCGACGTACGCGAAAAGCGTGCACAACTCGATCAGGCAAATTACCAGTTGCTCGACTCACAGGCCAAAGCGAGTGCAGACATTGTGGAGGCTGCAGCCATGGCCGTGAACAAAGCCGAGACACTCGAACTTGCACAACAGGCCGTGAAGGAAGCCACAGAACTGTATCGCATTAACAAGGATGGTACATCGAACCTGGTGGACACGAAAAACCTGTTCGATGCCTTGCGTCCGCTGCAAGCCATTCAACTACTGCACAACGCCCGTCAGCAGTACCTCACGGCGGTGATTGACTACAATCGGTCTCAGTTTCGTCTGTTCACTCTTCTGGGCAATCCGGTGCGTGAGGCTAACCGCGAGCAGGCAAAGTCGAACTAGGGTAGAAGTGCTGTAGGTATACGTGACGTGATCGGGTTGGACGAAACTGGATTTGAAACGGTGTATTAATCTTCATCTGAGATAGGGCGTTCGGCACATTCTGACAATGACCGTGGCTCACAATCCGACGCATCCGACCCACTCGAGACGTTCGTAGCATCGCTACATGCCGAGGAACGGGCCAACCTACTGAAGCTCTTTGCCAGTAGTTCGTAGGTACTTCCGGGGACTCTTTGAACCGGCATCACAATGGGAGTAGCCAATAGATAGGACTAGCTTTATTTTACTGCGTTATCAAAGAAGTCTCGGTGCGAATTCGATTCCAGATTCCGAGAACCAAGCCGCGGGTGCTGACTTCTACGACCTGCCCGAAGTGCCGTTGTTTTGGTTCCGTGGCCGTTCGTACTGGCGGGTTCCTGATGCGGTTCTGGTTCTGCCAAAAAGGTTGCGGTTGGGCGTGGTGGCGGCCGCCTTGCACAACTCCTTGCCTGGCCTGTGGAGGTTCAACGATCTTGAGCGCATCGCGATTATCGTTCGCCTGCCATAACTGCGGGAAAAGGTTCGTACTGCCGAGAAGATAAATACAGTTTCGCCCCTCTAACTTGGCACCTTGGCAGTTACAAAGAGTTGGATTTTCTAGCCAATTTTTTCGTGATGATTTCGGCAATCCCTTCGGCTCTCCACGCACTTGTACGATGGGGCATTCCACACCGAGAAGCCATTCATGCCTCGCCCTCTCGGGCGAACCTCGACGAAGCCCTAGCCGATGCCCGCCGACTTGTGACGTTCTTGTACCAACGCTACCCCGAGAGCGAAGGGGATGTGCCGGTTTACTTCTCTGGGGGCAAGGGTTTTCACGTACTTGTCGAACTTGCCCACGAACCGCCGCCGTCCATCAGCTTCCCTCTGACGGCCCGGACGTTCGCCGAAGGGCTTGCCAATCGTGCCGGGGTGCGGATCGATCCTTCGATCTATGACATCGCGCACATCATCCGACTGCCGAACACGAAGCACCCGAAGACGGGGCTGTTCAAACGTCGCATCGAC
>JBBRME010000137.1:0-11557 GCA_038230995.1 Gemmatales bacterium | reverse complement strand
GCCAGTTGGCTGTTTTCATCCAGCATCGGTAACACGGCACTTGGCGCCAGGAACACCAACATCGCACCCAGCGAGATCAGCGCTGCCACCAGTTGGTTCTTCACCAGACTGCTAATGAACAGGCCAATGGCGAGGAACATGTTGCCGATGAGCAGCAGGCCGAGGTAAGTACCCACGGCGGTGAGTGGATCGAGGCCAAACGTCGGCTGGCCGCCATTCCAGCTCATGTTCAACAACACTGGCACATACAGCAGCGTGGGCAGCCACATCATCTTGTAGAAGAGGGCCGCACCGATGAACTTGCCAGCCACCACCTGCCAGTCGCGGATCGGTGCAGTGAGCAGACTTTCGAGGGTGCCCGAGCCGCGTTCCTCGGCCAGCAGTCGCATGGTCAGCAACGGCGGGATGAACGCGAACACGCTCCAGAACTTACTGCTGCCAAACATCGTGGCGAACGGATACTCAATGCCCTGACTGCCCGAGCGTGTGAGACCCGTGAGGGCTTCGAGGAACAGCAGACCAGTGACGACGAGGAAGAACCCCAGCACCACGTAGCCGACCGGCGAGAGAAAGTACGCGGTGAACTCCCGCTTGATTAACGACAACATCGCCCTCATGCCGCCACCTCGACTTGTCCGGTCAGTTTCACGAAGACGTCTTCCAGTGTGTTGGTTCGGTGTTTGTGGCGGATGGCTTCCAGCGTGCCGTTCTCGACCACTTGCCCCTGATAGATGATGACTGCCGAATCGCAGGTCATCTCCACTTCGCTGAGGATGTGGGTACTCAGCAGCATGGTGTGCTCGTGGCCCAATTCACGGATCAGCTTGCGGGTCTCGCGGATCTGCGTGGGGTCGAGGCCCGCCGTCGGTTCATCAAGAATCAGCACCGGTGGATCGGCCAGCAGGGCATCAGCCAGGCCTACCCGTTGCCGGTAGCCTTTGCTGAGCGTGCCGATGAGTTGCTTCCGCACGTCCTTCAACCAGCAGCGTTCCATCACGTATTCCATCCGCGTGCGTCGCTTGCTGCCGCCGATGCCCTTGAGTCCACCACGGAACTTGAGGTACTCGGTCACGGTCATGTCGGTGTACAACGGGCAGCTTTCGGGCATGTACCCGATGCAGCGGCGGGCGCGGATCGGATCCGTAAACACATCGTGCCCGGCGATGCTGGCTTTGCCACCACTGGGGGTGAGGAACCCGGCCAGAATCCGCATGGTCGTGCTTTTCCCGGCCCCGTTAGGCCCCAGGAAGCCGACCACGCGCCCCTTGGCCACCTCGAACGACACCCCGCGAACCGCCGGGTACTCGCCGTAGTATTTCACCAACTGCTCGACCACGATCATCGGGAAGACCCCGGTTTCAACGAAGGGATTCTCTTTAACGAATAGGTGAATCATGCCGAAGAGACAAGGAGCAACTGTCACAACTGTCCTCCAACAGGCAACACTCTGATCGCATCTTTTGCGTCTCGTCAGTTTTCACACACCCCTCCGCGAGACACAGCGAGACACACAAGACTCACGAGACACAAGACCATGTTAACAGTTCAACGATCGTTGCTGTTTTTAGGGTGATGCCAGGCCTGATGTTACGATCATCGACGAGGTAGCAATGTCGGAAACCGAGCAATCCATGCCGAGAGACACAATGATGATCAGGCTATAACTGGTTTTTTTCTCGACACAGATTCAGCGCGCTGATCGGGTGTAGCCAGCCAATTTGAGCTTCAGTCTTCACGCCAGAGGCGTGTAGGCCAATAGCCTGGGTTGATCGAACAAAGTGATGGAACCCCAGGTACCTTTGCACCCACCCGTATCGCCGGAGGAGTGAAGGACCCGTTCCTGCGTCCCAACCGGGATTCAAATAATCTTCAACTCCAGCACCCAAGCAAACCGCCGGAACACCGGCATACCCGCTGCGGACGAACCGGAGACCCTTCCTCCAACTCATTCCGGCTCAGCACCCAGTACCCGACCGCAAACTCCTCGATCCGCTTCGACCCCTCCGGTGCACCGAGCGCGGCGACGATTTCACTTTCAGTAGCGGTTGGCGCACGGCAGGCCTCCAAAAGGGCGACTTGTACCAGCCTGCGAGTTACTGGGACGACCCGTCCCAACATCGCAAGGCATCATTTCACCGTAAGCGAACGATGAGCCAAAGCGAACAACATGCCAAACAGAATTCCACCAACACCACCAAGCTGTATGGCATCCCGTGCCATGGATTCCCATGGATAGAAGGACGGTGAATTTCGGATGTTGAATGCTGCCACGAGTGTCACCCCGCTTGCTACGCTCAGCGCCAACACTTGCCAGGTTCGCTTCAACCGAACCGCTACAAGCCCGCTTACCATGCCGACTATTCCACCCAATTTTAAGTACTCAACTGCAAACTGATTGTTGATTTCAGCCTCGATCTCTGCATGACTCCGGCCATCGACCGAGAATGTCGCCTGCCGCAGATACGGCTTGATTCCCCACACGAGCATGGCAGGGATCAACGCCCAAAGTAAGGGCCACAAAGCGAAAACAGCGATTCTGTTTCTCCGATTGAGAGTGTCCGTCGTCGGTTTTGATGAAGCCACCACGATGTTCCTCCGCGCCGCCGAACGAATGTCGTTCAGAAGCGGCGGGGCTGCTGAACCTAAGAATCTGGGAAACCTACTCACCACTGTTGTAAGGTGTAGCGTCGTACCCGAGCGGTGAGGAGCGTGGTCGGTTATGCTGCATCACCAGAGTGCTTGGGTACGAAGAGGAAGCCCGCATCCGCGACTTCTACAGTACAGGCGATGACAAAGTGGTGTTCTGCAAGTCACTGGCGTCGCTGATTCATCAGACCTGAGCGAGGTACCCATGTGGTTCAAGATTCGGGTAGCGATCTTCGTTCTTGTAGTGCTAGCACTTGTAGCCTTCTTCGTGTTCTTCTATGCACTCGACGGTTACAACAATAGCGGATCAGTGGACGAGGCAGCGAAGATACGAACGCTGCTCAAGTCCATACCCAACCCAGATGCTGGAGTAGGAATCGACACCGATTATGCCTTCAAGAATTACGAAAACGGGGTGTAGGGTGGATTCCAGCCAGTGGATCGTTGCAGCTGTCTGAACTGAAGCATCGCAGGCGATGCTTCGCTGACCAGTGCTGTGGTCGAGTCGCGGAGGTGTTGACATGAACTGGTCAACCGCCCGAGCGGGGCTCTCAGATGGCTGCCCGATGGGGGATGCGGAATCCACTAACGCGAACGGCCTATGATGCAGGCACCGTTTCCACGATTGGCCGTCCATGCCCGAGACACACCACCTGACCTCCGTCCCCACTTGGGCCAAAATCTGGCTCCGCGCCGCCGGGGTGTACAACCTGCTCTGGGGTGCGGTGATCATCGCCTTCCCGCACCTGCTGTTCGACCTGTGCGGCATGCCCCGCCTGAACTACCCCGAGATCTGGCAGTGCGTGGGCATGATCGTCGGCGTGTACGGCGTCGGCTACTGGGTGGCCGCGAGCGACCCTCGGCGGCACTGGCCGATCGTACTGGTCGGTTTCCTCGGTAAACTCTTCGGCCCGGTGGGCTTTGCCGTCGCCGTTGCCCGGGGGGTGTTTCCGCCGAGCTTCGGGCTGACCATCCTGACGAATGACCTGATCTGGTGGGTGCCGTTCGCCCTGATCTTGTGGGATGCGTTCGTCTATCGCCGACTCCACGACCGCAGCGAGCTGGCGATCCAGACGTTCGTGAAGGAGAGCCGCATCGCGGCCAGCCCAGCCGACGTGTTCCGCTTCCACGAGACGGCCGACGCCTTGGTGAAACTGATTCCGCCCGGCGAGCCGCTTAAAGTCCTGGTGGCGCCGACCTCCCTCGAACCCGGCACACGGGTGATCCTGCGCGGTTCGCTCCTCGGCTTGCCGCTCACTTGGGTGGCCATTCACACGGAATACGACCCGCCACGGCTGTTTGCCGACCGGCAGGAGTCCGGCCCGTTCGAACACTGGCACCACAAGCACCACTTCCTAGACGACGGCAACGGCGGCACGATCCTCCGCGACGAGGTGGAGTACGCCTTGCCCTTCGGTTGGTGTGGGCGGGTGTTCGGTGGGTGGCTGGTGCGCGGGAAGCTAAACTCCATGTTCGAGTACCGCCACAAGGCGACCAGGGATGCCGTGTGTGTGCCCGAGGCGGCGAACCGTGTCTGACCAACTCCTCCACATGCTCTGGCTGACGCACTTGGCCGCCACGCTCTTCCTTGTCGGCCTCATCTGGGTGGTGCAGGTGGTTCATTACCCGCTGTTTGCCAAGGTGGGCGCTGAGCACTTTCACGGATACTGGCAGGGGCACACCCGACTCATTACCTGGCTCGTGGCACCGTCGATGCTGATCGAAGGGGTCACGGGCGCGCTGCTGTTCGTTGTTCGTCCGCCCGGCCTGTCGCTGCCGGTGCTGGCCGTTGCGTTCGGGCTGGTGGTGCTGAACTGGCTCTCCACGTGGCTCATTCAGATACCCTTTCATGAACGCCTCGGCCAGCGGTTCGACCTGGCAACTCTCCGCCGACTTGTGCTCACCAACTGGTTCCGCACGGCGGCGTGGTCGCTTCGCGGCCTGCTGATACTCGCACAGACCATGAACCTGTTTCGATCGTACGTCCCGGTCGACGGATGACGGCGTGGAACGTCATTGGATGAATCGCTTGACTTGGAAGCGTTCGCGGAGCGAGAAACGATCGTGACCGACCCATAACGACGGCAATCGGCGCGAAATGAGTCTGTTGCTGAAGCATGGGACAGACTTGAGTGAAGTTGGACATGCTAGATAACGCAATAAGATAAATAGTAAGATAGAAGGGGTGACCGTCCCATGACCGTCTCCTCTTTACCCTTCAGTTCAGTTGGTGCCCGTTCCAGTTTCGTTGATCGCTCCATTCACCATTGAGGAGATCACCTTTGACAATGCCAACCATCGAACTCGTTCCGCTCCGGCCCGCGATTCGCTCGGACGCCCCGACCACTCTGGATGTCCTACTCAAAATCACACCGCCAGATCCCAAAGTGCCGGTTCAGCGTCCGCGACTCAACCTGGGACTGGTCCTCGACCGCTCCGGCTCGATGGCTTCGTCCAATAAGCTTGACTTCGCGCGCGAGGCCGCGATCTTCGCCGTTCAACAACTTCTGCCGACCGACCGCGTGAGCATCGTCAGTTTCGATGACACGGTTAAGACGTTGGTCACCAACACACTGGCCGAGGACAAGAACCGGTTGGTGGCAGTCATCAACGGCATTCATACCGGCGGTGGTACCGCCCTGCACGACGGCTGGCAAGAAGGAGCCGAACAGGTCGTCGGGCAGCTGATCGTCGGTGGTCTGAATCGCGTGCTACTCCTCTCAGACGGGCTGGCAAACGTCGGGAAGAGTAATCCAGACGACATTGCCACCGACGTTCATCGGATGTCGAAGGACGGCGTCAGCACGACAACGCTGGGCCTGGGTAACGACTACAACGAAGATCTCCTCGAAGCCATGGCGCGGTCCGGCGACGGCAATTACTACTACGTCGAGAACCCGAACCAACTCCACACCATCTTCCTGTGTGAACTCCAGGAACTCATGGCTACGATCGGCCATGGTGTTACCCTCCAGATCGAGACGCAGTCGGGCGTCACCGTTGCGGATGTTCTCAACGACCTCGATAAGACACCAGATGACAAACTGAAACTAGCGAACCTCGTGATGGGAATGCCCATCCTGGTGCTGATCCGACTCAACGTGCCACCGATGTCAATGTCGCAGGCATCATCCCAAATCTGCAGCTTCAAGCTGGAATGGAATGCCCCCAAGGAAGCGGAACGGACCTCGCTGGTGGCCGCGCTGAGTTTGCCGGCCATGTCGGTCGCGAACTGGGATTCCCTAGCTGAGAACATCGATGTGCAGGAGCGAGCCGCACTGCTGCTCATTGCCCGCTACAAGAAGCAAGCTACCCACCACATGGAGCAAGGCGACATTGAAGCAGTGAAAAACATAATCGCCGACGCGAAGAAGATTCTGGCGGCGGCACCTGGAACACCGGAGATTAAACTGGAGTACGACGCGTTAGCGCAGATCGACGCACTCATCGAGTCCGGGGACTACATGAGGTTCCTGAAGCTCTCCAAACATCAGTCGTACCGTCGTCGTTCAAGTAAGCCATACTCCTCGTGAGCGAACCTGCCCGCGAATTCACGTTTGCGGCCCACGCGGCAGCTTTATGAATTATGTGCACCGAACACGTCACTGGACGAGTTTTACAAAAGACTCGTCTTCGGGGGCTATGTGGAACATCCATGGCCGTGATTGCAATGTTTTAAGGAGCCACGCACGGAGCGAAGCGAAGTAAGTGGTTAGGTGTCAGTCCAAGCAAGACGTACTGCAGTGATGAGACTTCAAGTTTGTTCCGCTGCGTTTGGTTGACCTGCCGTCGGCAAACCAGAATAGCGATAACGACTCCACTACCCGCGCAACACTCTGCGTAACATTGTGAAGAACACTGCGATACTGGAGGTTGAAGTCAAGTGCTACGCCGACAGTGGCGACGTGACTTGGCTGGAAGACCGCAAGGATCGCAGTGCCAACACATTGGTTGGTTGATTAAATGCCGGCGGCTGGCCCACGGCGACCCAGAACGAACGACACGATGGCCAGAATAACGAAGACGACGAGCAGGATTTGTGCAATCCACGAAGCCTCGCCTGCAATGCCGCCGAAGCCGAAGATGGCGGCGATGATGGCGATGACCAGGAAGATAATAGCGTAACGGAGCATGATGCAGACCTTGGTTTGGAGAAAAGATTGCTGCAGAATCCATGCCAAGTGGATCGAATCGATGAAATGATGTTGTCGAACCATCAAGTTGCGGAGCATGTCAGCATTACGAGGGACGAATGGGTGTGAAGTCGAGGAACATGTTGATCGGTATCGCGATGGCCCTGTACGTCGTGTCTCTGACTCTGCCAACCGTGGCTCCGTTCAGCGACAACGTGTCTACCGAATCCGGCTGGTGGGCCTTCCAATATGGGTGGCATGCGTTGGTGTCATTCGTGCCGAGAGAAGTCGATTGGTGGGTGTTTGCCGGCGCATGGGTTGTCAACCCACTTGTGTGGGTGGCTGCGGTGTCGATTCTCACAGGCCGTAGGCGAACTGCTGCTTTCGCAGCGTGGGCCGGGGTCGTACTCTGCATGCCAGTGTTGATCCGCTTCTACGGCATTATCGTGGGCCATACGGGATACTGGTGTTGGCTTGCATCGGCTGCACTGCTTGCATTGGGTAGTTGTGTGCCATGGGCAACGTCCGGGGAAACCGATGTTAAGACCCAATGACGCCAACGGCGTGAGAGAGAACAGAATTTAAAAGTTGACTGTCCCCTTTTTAATTCCTTTGGTGAAGATCGTGAACAATACTGGAAAGATCATGTTACAAATGATGGGAGATTCGAAAAATGACTCCTGCTGATATTTACGAAATTCTAGTCGTTGATTCGTCTGTTGTTCGCAATAGTCAAACATCTGATATTATCTCAGCGAATTTAGCGGCGTTAGGATTATCACCCCAATGCGATTTGGTTGAGTTTTACAAGTTATTTATTCCGCCCGCTTTAGTCAGTTCTGAATCTACGGAACAACTTGAAGATGCGATACACCCTACCATTGGAGAGACGTTAGCAAGCTTCTCAGATCCATGGACAACACCATTGGGGCAAGTTACAAGATATGTTAGAGACGTTTGGAATATTCCGCAAGATTATCTGTGTTTGACTACAACAGAAGGAGAAGGTGCCTATCTATACAATGTACATAATGAGTCAATTTTTGATTATTCACTTGGGAAGTCTTTAAGCTCATGCCAACGATGGCTATGTTTCTACGATTTTATTCGATGGTACTTGTCATTAGATGAAGAGAGTTCATAACTGGTTTGATCCGCATCCCATCTCTGCCTCGTTCGGCTAGAAAAACAGAAAAGGGGACAGGCACAATTTACATGGCGGTATTTATTTCTTGAACTCATCCACCAAAGCACCGAGGGCCGAACGGACGTCGTCCAGGCTGCCCACGGCGACGAACATTCGGAAACGGTGTTCGCCGCTGGGTACGCCCTTGGCGTTGTTAACACGAAAGACGCAGTTCCACTTCACCACTTTTTCGTCCTTGAAACGGAACCGCCCATAACCCGCTTTCTCGTATCCCTTGGAGGGTTGGTCGGGCGAGAAGATGCCCATGGCGTGGTTGCCGCTTTCCGTGGCGAAAACGACCGGGCTGTCCTGCTCGCCCGGCCCGTCGGTCAGTTCCTTGAGCTTGCCGGAGTCCGGTAGGAACTTGTGGAAGCGGCTGAACTCGGCAGGCATGTACCCGGTGAGTGCCTCAAACTGAGCGTAGGTGTGCGATTCGTTTTTCGGGATGATGAATGTCACTTCGTAGTCGATGACTTGGGCCAGTTTCTTGTAGCCGATGCGCACTTGCTTGGAGAGGAGATGATCCGACAGAGCCTTGTTGTTGAGTGCCGGTCGGCTGGCGGACTTTTCGCCGGGGGCCAGCCAGAAGGCCATTTGCGTGGTCGAGGTCAACTCAGCCCCATCGGCTTTCAGCTTCAGCAGTTTGCTTGTGGACTTTTCCCCGGCACCGTCGTTGCGTGATCCGGCTTCGGTGGGGTTGAAGCACTCGGCCCAGAACTCCCCTTTGGCTTTCGCATCGAAGCTGCACGCCGATTGGAGCTGCCGACCGTGGTCGGCACTGTCGATGAACTCCTTGCCGTTCCAAGTCAGCGAATGATTGGCCCCGGCCAGCCGGTCGGTCGTGGTGATGACGATCTCGGAGGAACCGGCCTTAGCGCGAATGGTGGTCTGAGCTCTGACTTCATCCGCAGGTGCGCTGCCGCAGGCGAACAACAGGAGAACGAGGACGGCAATGCGGAGCATCATGATGTCGCTTTCTCTGAGCGGAACCACCCCACCCCCACCTCACTCCCCCTCGGTGGGGAGGTAGCGGATGCGCTTGTTCACGTCGGTATTCACCGAGTGGTACGGCAATGACAAATGGCTTTCATCGAACAGGTCGGTGCGCTGGGCTTCGAGGTCGTCGTGACCGAGTGCCGCGTTGAAGATCGGCAGCAGGTAGTTCACGCCGGTGGCTGATGGACGGAGCAGTTGCTCGTCATAAAAGGCGGGGTGCATCTTGCGGGCGTGGATCAGGCCCCAGCGGTCGCGGAAGTCGTTGGCATAAACCTCGCCCAAGTGAAAGCCCTTGGCCTTGCTGTACTGCAAGATCGACACCGCATTCACGCGCCCTTCCAGCAACAAATCGGTGGCGTGACCACCCAGTTGGGCGGCATAGAAACGGTCGAACAAAATGGGCCGACCACCACGTTGAGTGTGGCCGATTTTCCGTGTGAAGATGGCAGCACGGGCGCTCTCGTTGCGTCGTTTGCTGGTGAAGTACGTATCGCCCAGGCGACGGATCAGCACCTCACGCAGCGCTTCGCTGGCCCCGGTGAGAATCTTGTTCCCGGCAGGATCGGTACTGGTGTGTTCGCTGCCCAACTCGCGGCCATCTTCACCCATCACGCCTTCGCCACACACCACCACCACGTGCTTCTGCAAGTCGTAAATCTCTTTGATTCGTTCAACCAGCATGTCCACATTCAACCTTGATTCCGGCACCAACAATAAGTCCGGCTGACCAAACATCGACCCCAGCGCGATGTATCCGGAGTGCCGGCCCATCACTTCAACAATGGCGATGCGTCGGTGGCTCTCCGCCGTGGTGCGGATGCGTTGCACCCCGCTGGCACTCACGAAGACTGCCGTGGCGTAGCCCGGCGTCACGTAGTTCACCATGCGATCCAGGTCGAAGGTCTGTCGGCTGGCTTGGCGGGTGTACCAATAGCCGCCGTCGTCGAAGGCTTCGGGTAGCGTGGGGGCGGTGCCGGGTGTCACTTCCCCGTGGCGGACGAACTCGTTCGGCTCGGCGAGATAATTCGATCCGAGATCGTTGTCGATGGTCTTGGGAGCCAGCACCGTGGGCAAGCACTCCGAGAGCGCTTGCATACCGTTCAGCGTGCCGTCGCCGCCGATACAGATGAGTCCTTCAATGCCGAGTTTCTTGAGCCTGCCTGCAATCTGGTCGATGGCGTTCTTGTCGTCGTGGTCCACGTAATCCCGGCTGGCCCCGAGGATGGTGCCACCATGTACCGGATCGAGTTCGGGGATCGTGTTGAACAACGGGTTCAGCGGGACGTGCGGCACACGCGGGTTGAACAAGCTGCTGAAACCCTTGATAAACCCGAACACCTCGACCTTGAGTTGATTTGCCCGAGTGACCACACCGTGGATGGTGGCATTGAGGGCCGGGGTATCGCCGCCTGCGGTGAGAACGCCAATGCGCTTCATGATGGGTTCCATTCACGCGGCGGGAGAGACTCACCGCGTGTGCTTGGTATTTTATGATTTGTTACCCAGGCCGTTAACCTGGGCTACTCTGTCTCGGGTCTTTTGATGAGCATAGACCCAGGCCGTTGACCTGGGCTACTCTGTCTCGGCCCTTCGGGCCTTAGTTTCAGGGCCAACGGCCCGTGATGTGCCTAAACCCAGGCCGTTAACCTAGGCTAATCTGTCTCGGCCCTTTGGGCCTCTCGGATTTGAGGGCCAAAGGCCCGTGACAGATTAGCCTAGGTCGGAGGCCTAGGTTCGTGTTCAGTCCCAAACGTATCGTTCATCCCACTCCAGTCCGTGCTGTTGCAATAACTCTCGATATTCATCCTGATAGGAATGCAAAGTATGATGTTGTTCTTGGTTTCGGATGTATCCAACGAGTCCAGCACGATCCTTTCGGGAGACTGAAAAGGCTGCGTATCCATTCTGCCAGTAGAAGTTTGGGTGAACATTTGTTTTTGCCCACTTCGATGATTCTACTTTGAGCTGTTCAACCAGTTTGCTCATGGAGATGGTTCTACTAAACGAACAGTAAACATGAACATGATCTGCGACGCCACCGATTTCAATGACCGGGCAGTGAAGTTGTCGAAGGATGCCAGCCAGGTACTTCCAGATATCTTCACGACGATCCGCCGCGATCAATGGCTCTCGATTCTTCGTGCTGAAGACAATGTGGACATCCAAGCACGCCAAGGACTGCGGCATGATTTGAGTTCCTGCGAATAGCTTCTTCATAACCTAGGCCTTCGACCTAGGCTACTCTGTCTCGGCCCTTTGGGCCTCTCGGATTTAAGGGCCAAAGGGCCGTGATGAGCCTAAAACCTAGGCCTCCGACCTAGGCTAATCTGTCTCGGCCCTTCGGGCCTTGGATTGAGGGCCAACGGCCCGTAACAGATTAGCCCAGGTCACAGGCCTGGGAGTGTCTTCGGGCCTTCGATTGAGGGCCAACGGCCCGTGACAGATTAGCCCAGGTCACAGGCCTGGGAATGCCTTCGGGCCTTGGATGGAGGGCCAACTGCCTGGGAGTGTCTTCACGCCACCAGCACCAGCTCCCGTTTCATCGCGGTGTACCAATCGGTGCACCAGCCGGTTTTGTTGCGGGCCTGGGCGGTTT
>JBBRME010000136.1:0-11704 GCA_038230995.1 Gemmatales bacterium | reverse complement strand
GCCTACGTGGATACCGGCGCCGGTGGCGATCCGCGTGTTCAACCGTTCGACATCCCACAAGTGGTGAACCCCGGCGAGGTGCAAGCCCGTCCCCTGCTGCCCAGCAACCTGTATCTCCCCGGTGCCAACGAGCAACCCGCCGGAGCACTCAAGCTGCCTTGGGATGCCGAGCGCGACTATGCCGTTGGCGAGTTCGCCAAGAACTTCGGGGCGAAGGTGCCGACGCGGCTGGTGAGTTCCGCGAAGAGTTGGTTGTGTCATACCGGGTGTGACCGCAAGGCGGACATCCTACCGTTTCGGGCCGCCGAGTCGGATCGTAAAGTCTCGCCCGTGGAAGCGAGTGTACATTACCTGAAGCACATGGCCGAAGCCTGGAATGCCACGCATGGCAGCATCGCAGAGCATCGGCTTGAAGTGCAGGACATCGTGCTGACGGTGCCCGCGAGCTTTGATGCGGTGGCCCGCGAACTGACCGTGGAAGCCGCCCGTTCAGCCGGGTTTGAAAACCTCACGTTGCTGGAAGAACCGCAGGCTGCGTTTTATGCCTGGCTTGATGGCCAGGGCGAAAACTGGCGTAAGGAAGTTCAAGTTGGTGACTTGGTTCTCGTGGCCGACGTTGGCGGTGGGACAACCGACTTTACGTTAATCGAAGTGGGTGAAGAGAACGGCAACCTGGCTCTCACGCGGTTGGCGGTGGGCGATCACCTGTTGCTCGGTGGCGACAACATGGACCTGGCGCTGGCCTACACCGCCAGTGCGGCGCTAGCCAAGCAAGGCACCAAACTCGACTCTTCGCAGATGTTGCAGATGACTTACGCAGCCCGACAAGCCAAGGAAGAATTGCTGATCGACCCGACGTTGACCATGGCTCCGATCACTCTTTTAGGCAAAGGCCGCAGTGTGGTGGCCAGCAGCATTAAGTACGAACTGCCCCGCACGGAAGTGGAGAAGATCCTGATCGACGGGTTCTTCCCAGAATGCGAACGCACTGCCGTGCCAGCCAAGGCCCGCGCCGGTGGTTTGCAGGAACTCGGTCTGCCGTATGTCAGCGATGCGGGCATCACCAGGCACCTTGCGCAATTCTTGAATCGTCAGGCCGAGGCGTTGGCTCAGCGAGAGAAACCAACAGGCAAGAAGAAGAAAGCCGATGGCGTGGTGCTCCCATCGGCGGTGTTGTTCAACGGTGGGGTGTTCAAGGCGTTGCCGTTGAAGAACCGCTTTCTCAACGTGCTGGGTTCTTGGGCGAAGAGTGCCAAGACCGACCCGACCCGCGAACTGACCGGGGCCGACCTCGACCAAGCTGTGGCCCGTGGGGCTGCGTACTACGGCCTCGTCCGCCGAGGCAAAGGTGTGCGTATTCGTGGCGGTACTGCGCGTGCCTATTACATCGGCGTGGAGATGGCCGCACCTGCCGTACCCGGCTTGCAACCGCCGATCAAGGCACTTTGTGTCGCCCCGTTCGGTATGGAAGAAGGCACGGCCTGCGACATCCCTCAGCAAGAGTTCGGCCTGGTGGTCGGCGAAGAAGTCGAGTTCCGCTTCCTTGGTTCCACGGTTCGCCGTGAGGATGCCCCCGGCACATTGATTGAAGAATGGGAAGGCCAGATGGACGAACTGAACCCCGTGACGGTAACACTCGATGGCAAAGCCAACGCGGCACGTAGCGTACCGGTGACGCTGCACTCGAAGGTCACGGAAGTCGGGCAGTTGGAACTGTGGTGCCACGGCAAGGACGGCAAACAGAAATGGAAGCTGGAATTCAACGTGCGCGAACAACGGTGAGGGTAAACGTTGCCACTGCGTGATCATTTGCAGCCACACTATTTACAAGCTTGACAGCCATGAAAAGTGGTAAGCAACGGCGGGCCGAGTTGGATGCCCGTAAGCAGGAACGCATTGCAAAGGAAACGCGCGTACGTCTGGCGAAGGAGTTAGCTTCGCGTGAGCGTCATCTAGCCCGTTCTATTTTGGTCAACGCGGCAGCACTGGCACCGAACAACAGCTATGGAGTTCCGGACTTTGTTGAGCGGTGTTACTATGTGGATGAACCGTTTGAGTGCATGGGTTGCGGTGTAGCTGAGGTCTGGACGGCTACCCAGCAAAAATGGTGGTACGAGGTAGCCAAAGGCTACGCATTCAGTTCGGCACGTCGATGCCGTGCGTGTCGTCGCAAAGAGCGTAAACGTGTTGCAGAAGCTCGAAGAATACAACTTGAAGGGAAAGCGAAGAAGCTTAAGCTGCAAGCCAAGCCGTGTTGACACAGTCCTAAACTAACCGCATCCACTACCTGATGCGGTGCCGCATGTCCTCCCCCAATGTCGAAACCGTGGTGATGCAGGGTCACATTGTTGATTCCCTGCTGTTGCCCAAGGTGCTGGACGCCATCCTCAGCCGGGGCGGGCATTACCACATCCACGAATTGCATCTCGGTGAAAAGCAGGATGACGCCAGCAGTGCCCGCATCGAAGTGAGTGCCCCCACGGCGGCGGCCCTTGAATCCATCCTGAACGAAATCCACCCGCATGGGGCCATCCCAGCGGAACCAAAAGACTGCACCACTGCGGTGGCCGATGTGGCCGGGGCGTTTCCCGAGGGTTTCTATTGCTCCACGAACTTCCGCACTCAGGTTCGCATGGGCGGCAAGTGGATTGACGTGGAAGGCCAAGAGATGGACTGTGGCATTTTGCTGGAAGGAACCTCGGCCTGCTGCGTACCGATGACCAACGTGAAATTAGGTGAGCGTATTGTGGTGGGGCGTGCCGGAACACGGGTGTTCCCACCGGAAGCCGAGACCCGCAAGGGCAGCATGTTCGAGTTCATGAGCAGCCCGGTGAGTTCCGAACGGCCCAAGTCTGTGAGCGTCCGCGAGATTGCCAAGGCGATGAAAAAGGCTAAGGCCAACGGCGAAAAGATCATCGCCGTGCTTGGGCCTGCTGTCGTGCATACCGGCGGCGGCGAGTGTGTGGTGAAGCTTGTGCGGCAGGGTTACATCAGTGTGATCTTTGCGGGGAATGCCCTCGCCACGCACGACATGGAGCAAGCCCTGTATGGCACGAGCTTGGGTGTGTCTTTCGATCACGGCTTACCCACGGATGAAGGCCACGAGCATCACTTGCGAACGATCAACTCGATCCGTCGGCTGGGTGGCATTCAGCAGGCGATTGATAAGGGCTTGCTTAAAACCGGCATGATGTACGAGTGCTTTACTCGTAAGGTTCCGGTCATCCTCTGCGGCAGTATCCGCGATGATGGCCCGTTGCCGGAAGTCATCACCGATGCATTGGTGGCCCAGACGGAAATGCGAAAGTATGTTCCGGGAACAGGCTTCTGTCTCATGGTGGCAACCACGCTGCACAGCATTGCCGTGGGCAACATCCTGCCGGCCAGCGTGAAGGTTGCGTGTGTCGACATCAACCCCGCTACGGTGACCAAGCTGATGGATCGGGGTAGTACGCAGACCGTGGGCATCGTGTCTGATGCCGAGCCATTTCTGCAATCTCTCGTTCACGAATTGGAGAAGGCATGAGCGAGGCGTTGGCCTACAAGAACGGGCAATTCATTCCACGTTCGGCACTCAACGTGGATGTCCACGATGTGGGGTTCGTGGCCGGAGCCACGATCACGGACTACTGCCGAACGTACAACGGCCAGTTGTTTCACTGGCCTGAACATCAGGCACGCTTCCGTGCTGATTGCAAAGCTTGCGACATTCCGCTGACAGTGACTGACAACGAGCTGACAGCCGCGGCACAGAAACTCATCGAGAGAAACTACACCGGTGTTGAACTCTCGCTCATCACGTGTGCTACGCCCGGCACACTGGGCTATATGGGTGCGCCCGGTGAACGCGGCAGCCGTGGAACGTTGCTGATGCACACCTTCCCAACTCCGTTGGATCGTTACAAGCGGTTCTTCACCGAAGGGGTCGATCTCGTGGTGGTGGGGAACTACCCGGTGTACGACGATGGCTTTACGCAGATGCTTAGCAGCAAGCACCGCAGCCGCATTTACTGGCACCTCGCCCGGCAGCACCCGTTGGCTAAGAAGTACCCGCATGCGATACCTACGTTCCGCACCGCCGACGGTCACCTCGATACCGCCGTGGGCAGCGTGTTGGCCTACTCGAAACAAGAACTCATCTCGGCCTCTGCAGGGTCGGCCCTCAACTCGATCACAAGCCAACTGCTTCAGGAGTGGTTGAGGGACAACGCAGGGCCCGAAACACATGACAAAGAACTGCTTCTCGCTGGGTCGGCTTTCGGTGTGGCAGGCATCCGCACTCTGCGAACGAAAGACAGTGTTAAGGAGTACCTCTGGCCCGGCCCAGCACTGACTTGGTTCACCGAGCGGTTTCGCGTGGAGTGCAACTTCGACTTCGTGAGTGAGTTCACCAAGTCATGAAACTGAATCGTGTGATCATTGAGGACACCTTTGCGGAAGCTTTCCCGATGACCGCTACACGGGTTATCGTCACGGCCCATAGTGAAACATGGGTGCAACACGCGGTGAGTGCTGTCACGGGGTACGCCAGCAGTGTCATCGGGTGTGATTGCGAAGCGGGGCTTGAACAGTTGTTGCAAGCTTCTGAGACACCGGACGGTCGCCCCGGTGCGGCCCTGCTTTTCTTTGGTTTCAGTCGGGATGCGTTGCAGAAGGCGCTCGTCAACCGGGTAGCGCAGTGCTTGCTCACCTGTGCCACCACGGCAGTGTTCAACGGACTCGAAGGCGATGCGGGTAAGTCCATCCGCGTCGGTGGTCAGCTTCGTTACTTCGGCGATGGCTGGCAGATCAGCAAACAGATTGACACCAAACGCTATTGGCGCATCCCTGCGATGGACGGTGAGTTCCTGTGCGAAGATGAGTTCGGCACCACCAAGGGCGTGGCTGGTGGCAACCTCATCTTCATCGGCGATTCCCAGTCGAATACACTCGCTGCCGCTGAAGCGGCAGTGCTGGCCATGCGACCTGTGACGGGCGTCATCCTGCCGTTCCCTGGTGGAGTCGTGCGATCGGGCAGCAAGGTGGGCAGCAAATACAAGGCACTCAAAGCCAGCACCAACGAGGCGTACTGCCCCACACTTCGCGGAGTGGTGAAAACGAGTTTGCCTGAAGTTGCAAACGCGGCCTACGAGATCGTCATTGATGGATTGACACAAGATGCAGTTGAAGAAGCGATGCGTGTGGGAATGAAAGAAGCTGCCCAACAACCGGGGTTGATCGCCATTACCGCTGGTAACTATGGCGGCAAGCTTGGCCCATTTCATCTCAAACTCCACTCACTGCTAGAATCCTGATTTGGATGAAACTTCCGTGTGCTCTTCACGCGATGCACTCAATTTCTTCACAACTGTAGAGTAAACCTCATATCTGACTCAAATTGTCCGCCTAGGTGTGGTTGTGCCGTTGCTTATACAGGATGTGTTTTCCCCAGCAGGAAGCGTTCGAACCGAAGTCGTTACGTCGATCCTCGACGTGAACGGCTTCAACTTTTGGTTCGGTGCCAACCAAGTGCTTTTCGATGTATCGATGAGCATTACTCCCAATCGTGTGCTAGCCGTAATTGGCCAACAAGGGGCCGGTAAATCCACACTGCTCAGTTCGCTGAATGGACTGTCGGATCAGTTCAACGGTAGCCGACGAACTGGTTCGATCTCGTTTGGTGGTCAATCGATTCGTGACGTGAAACAGCTTCATCAGCAGATAGGCTTCGTCTCGCAAAAGGCTGCACCCTTCCCAACAAGTGTGTTCGAGAATGTGGCATTTGGGTTGCGGGTCGCTGGCGTTCGAAATATCAACTCCTTGAATGAACGAGTTGAATCAGCCTTGCAACAAACCGGGTTGTGGAAGGTGCTGAAAGACCTTCAACACGCACCGGCCTTGGCATTATCCGCCGAGCAACAGCAGCGCCTTTGCCTAGCTCGTGCGGTGGCCACGGCTCCAAAGCTATTGTTGCTCGATGAGCCTGGACATGCACTCAGTGCTGCTGAAACTTTGGCCATGGATGACTTGATCGACGATTTGCGTAGTCGGTACACCATCGTATTTGTACCGCACTCGCTGGAGCAAGCATCAAGAGTGTCAGACGAAATAGCCTTCTTTCACGAAGGTCGATTGATAGAAAAGAGCCGCACGAAGATGCTCTTCACGGCACCACGACACAAGCTGACAGAAGACTACATTACCGGCCGCTTTGGCTAGCTCGTACCCCACAGAACACGGAGTCGACATGGCCTCGCCAAGAATCTTGATCATTGAAGACGAACGCGGACTGGTGCAAACCCTCTCGTGGTATTTCAACCGCGAAGGATACGAAACACTTGTGGCTCATGACGGAGTAGAAGGGTTACGCAAAGCGCAAACGCACCTGCCGGATTTAATCCTGCTGGATGTGATGCTGCCGGGGGCCGACGGCCTAACGATATGCAGGGAGTTGCGAGCCGGAGAGAAAACCCGTGACACGCCGATCATCATGATGACGGCCAAGTCCGAAGAAGCTGATCAAATCGAAGGCTTCGCCAAGGGGGCCGATGACTATGTCACCAAGCCATTCAATAACAAGATTCTTCTGCAACGCGTGAAGGCTCTCTTGCGTCGTACCGAAGGCACGGCAGACGCAAGCGACATCATCGAACATTCCGACGTGAAAATAGACCGTGTTCGCCACAGTGTTACTGTCAAGAACAAGAAACTGGAGTTGACGCCCACGGAGTTCCGATTGCTGGAATGTTTGCTGCGTCAACCAGGCCGGGCGTTCACACGACATCAACTGATGGACTCAGCCATCGGTGAGGGTTTGATCGTTTTGGAGCGCACCATTGATGTTCATATCAAAACTCTGCGCAAAAAGATGGAAGCGATCGCCAACACCGACGCCGAGTTCATTGAAACCGTGCGCGGAGTTGGTTATCGCTTCCGGGAAGCCAAGGTCGAAGTGGCTTAGTTACTCATCCATGCTGCCGTTCAGGGCGTCTCCCGTGTAGTCTGCGTCGGCGGTTTGAAGATTACCGGTCGTATCGAGGTAGATCTTGTCTTGCAAGATTTCCTGTACCACGATCTGCATGCGGTCACCACCACGAACTTCCACAAGTGGTGGCGCACCCATGTTCAGCATCACCATCCGCTTTTGGATCATGGTCGAGAGCTTAAAGCGCCCGCCAACCTTGTTAACGATCTCTTCTTCTTTCAGTTCGTCGAGCATTGTGCTACTCCTGTTCGTTGGAATTCTGATGTTAGAATCGAGTTCAGTTCTTGAACTGTATGCTCCAGGTCATCATTGATGACTCTGTAATGATACTTCGATGCTTCCGCACGTTCGCGTTGTGCCGTGGAGAGTCGAGTCTGGATTCGATCTTCAGTTTCGGTTTTTCGGTCACGCAGGCGTTGCTCCAAGATAGCAAGACTCGGCACATCCAAGAAGATCGTGCGGCAATCTTCTTCGTATTGTTTCCGAACTTGCACTGCACCTTGAACGTCGATGACGAGGATTACGCCATAGCCGTCATCCCGCTTTGGTTCCACTTCCGTGCGTGGCGTGCCGTACTTATTTTGCCCGAACACCTCCGCCACTTCGAGCATCCGGCCAGCTTGGTTCTCAGCCTGGAACTTTGTCTCGTCCCAGAAATGATAGTGGATTCCGTTCACTTCACCGGGGCGAGGTCGTCGAGTTGTCGCCGTAACCACGCGATAAAGCGGGTAGGAACACGACTTCAGCACGCGATCCACCACCGTCGTTTTGCCGGACCCGCTAGGGCCGGACAACACAAATAATGGCCCGCGAGGGCGATTGCCATGTGCAGTTAATGGCGTCGTCATTCAACGTTCTGTATGAGTTCACGGATCTTTTCGAGGTTGGCTTTCATCTCCAGCACATGCCGCGAGACCACGGCATCGGCGGACTTCGATCCCATCGTGTTCACTTCCCGTCCGATTTCTTGAACCAGAAACTCAAGTCGTCGGCCTGCACCATCGGCGTGGCCGTCGTTCACCAGATCGGCATATTGTTCGAGGTGAGCCTGCAAACGGGTCACTTCCTCGGACACATCAATCCGATCCGCATGTGTTGCAATGTCGCGGATCAGTTGATCGGCATCCATCGTCACGCCGGCCTCAGAGATCGCAAGGTTCAACCGTTCCAGCATCCTTGCACGGTAACCGCTCATCACCCGTGGCAGGTGTTCCACCGCGCTGCTGAGTTCGGTTAGCAGGTTCTTGAGCAGGGCCAGCAATTCTACAGCCATCGCCTGGCCTTCCGTCTGTCGGGAGGCCAGTAATTGTGCACCGGCCCCAGTGACAGCTTGTTGCACGCCGGGCCACTCGTCATCAGGCAACACCGTGGTAACGCGACCTTCAGGCACCAAGCCCGGCAGAGCCAACAATCCGGAAAGTACTGCATTGACTGCAGCGGAATCCAGCCCGTCGCACGCTTGTATCACCTGCTGCTTATAGGCCCGCAGCAGTGGCACATTGAGCGCTGGCAAGTGTGCCGACGATGTCCTTTCAACAAAGACTTGCAGTTGTACGGTGCCACGACGGATGACAGGCCGAAGCAACTTCTCGAACTCGGCTTCGTACGTTGTATATGGTTCGCTACCGCGCACTTGCAACTTGAAGTGTCGATTGTTGACAGAACGAAGTTCAACGGAAACAGTAAAGCCCGGAGCGGTATGTCGGGCCGCACCATAGCCGGTCATGCTGTACAACACGTGGCAAAGCTCTTAAGGCCGGAGACGACGTTACTTACTTGGCTTCAGGGGCTGGTGCCGGTGGATTTTCGGCTGGTGCTGGTTCAGCAGTTGCGGGTGCCTTGGTGTCTTCATTGGCGGTTACTTCTGTAGGCTTCATGACCTTCACATTGATCATGATGACCAAAACCCAGACGAGGGCGAAATACAACGTGACCTTGGTGAAGGCATCGCCGGCGCGTGAGCCGAAAGCACTGGAACCGCCAGCTCCGCCGAACGCCCCAGCCAAGCCACCGCCCTTGCCACGCTGAATCAGGATGATGAACACCATGATGAGGCTCAGGACGATCAGCACGCCGTTAAGAATGTATCCGAGCGATGTAATCTGGCCGAACAAGTGCATGATCTCGCCTCAAAGCTCGCTGGATATTTGAATCGGTAAGTATAGTTGGCCCTGCCGGTTCGGGAAGGGCATCACGTTCACGATCTTCAAGTCTTGCTACTTGTGTCTCGCAAAAACTCACACACCCCTCCACAAGACACACGAGACAGACAAGACACAACAATCAGCTCGCGTTCGTCCATTCATCAAAACCCTGAAGTACATTCCACACAACGAGTTGTGGCTAAGTTGAATGTTGTAAGACATCGTTCTTGCGTCTCGTCGCCATTTGCTGACGAATCGCTGCTGTCCCCAGGACTATCCTGACTTGACTCCCACGGTTCAGACCTGATGAGTTCCCAGTTTGTTACCCTATGGCATTCGTCTGGCGGAACTTGTCAAGACAGCGTGGCCTTGGAAGAGCCTCTGGAGATTCGCGTTCACTACGGTTTTCCTCAACAATCCGATCGGTTTGTGTTCAGCACCACCATGCGGACGCCAGGTCATGACGTCGAACTCGCCATGGGTTTGCTGCTTGCGGAGGGTGTACTTCAGTGGGACGAGGAACTGCCGACATCTCGTCAAACCACACCTAACGAATTGAATGTGTACCTGTCACCGGGTCAAGCATTCAACCCCGACAACTACCGCCGAACGGGGTACACTAGTTCCGCTTGTGGAGTCTGTGGACTCACCAGCATCACACACTTGCTGGAACGTGAACTACCCAAACCCCTCTCAACGCTTGTTGTGTCCAAAGAGTTGATCCTCGCGTTGCCGGAGCGGATGCGACCGCACCAGAAGTTGTTTGAAACCACAGGTGGCGTTCATGCCGTGGCCAGCTTCAACACGTCTGGTGACCTTGTCTGCCTGCGGGAAGATGTGGGTCGACACAACGCCTTCGACAAACTCATCGGCACGGTCATGCTCAACTCCACAGGCCCGCTCGCATCGAGTATCGTGGTACTGAGTGGCCGGGTGAGTTTTGAACTCGTTCAAAAAGCAGCGGCTTCAGGTGTGCCAATCTTGGTAGCCGTGGGCGCACCATCGAGCTTGGCGATTGAACTTGCTGAACGAGTTGGCTTGACCCTGATTGGCTTTGCCCGACCGACGGACTTCAACATTTACACCCACCCAGGGCGAATCACGATATGACTCAAGACCCTGCGCTCTGCCCGGACGACTTCACCGGTCTGACTGTTGAACCAGCCGAAACAACGGCCGTGGGGTTGAACGCCGTCGTCAAAAGCATTGCTCATGCGTGGGGTAGTGCCGGCGTCTTCCGTGGTACCAAGGCCCTGCAAATGCTCAATCAATTCGGCGGCGTGGACTGCCCGAGCTGTGCCTGGCCCGACCCGGACGATCATCGTGCTGCCGCCGAGTTCTGTGAGAATGGGGCCAAGGCCATAGCGTGGGAAGCGGACAAACGCAAGTTCACCGCTGCCGAGTTCGCCAAGCGAAGTGTGGCGGAGTTGGCCACGTTGAGCGACTACGAACACGGACAACTTGGCCGACTCACCGAGCCGATGGTGTTGAAACCAGGAGCCACGCATTACACTCCAATCGCCTGGGATGATGCCTTCAAGCTCATCGCCATGGAGTTGAATCAACTGCCATCACCGGACGATGCGATTTTCTACACCTCGGGCCGGGCCTCCAACGAAGCCGCATTCCTTTACCAGCTTTTCGTCCGGCAGTTTGGCACGAACAATCTGCCGGATTGCTCCAACATGTGTCATGAGTCGTCCGGAGCTGCTTTGGGCAGCACCATCGGCATCGGCAAGGGCACGGTGAAACTCGATGACTTCGAGAAGGCCGAACTAATCCTGATCCTCGGCCAGAACCCCGGCACCAACCACCCGCGGATGCTCACGGCGCTGCAAAAAGCCAAGCGGGCTGGGGCCAAGATCGTGGCCATCAATCCGCTGAAGGAAGCCGGGTTGCTGGGCTTCCTCAATCCGCAGGAAGTGGGCGGGCTGATGGGCTGGGGTCGCACCGCTCTAGCCGATGAATATCTGCAAGTGAAGATCGGTGGCGATCAGGCACTGTTGCAACTGCTGCAAAAGCGATTGGTGACGAGCAACCGTGTTGATCGTGAATTCATCGACCTTCACACATCGGGCTATACCGAGTTGGTCAAGCACCTCGAACAACTCGATGAAGCTGCGTTGCTGCGGATGTGTGGCCTCACCATCGAGCAGATCGACACCGTCAGCGAACTGCTGGCGAAAACCGACAAGATCATCGCCTGCTGGGCGATGGGCCTCACCCAGCACCGCCACGCCGTGACGACGATCCAAGATGTGGTGAACCTGATCCTGATGCGTGGCAGCATCGGCAAACCGGGCGCCGGCCTCTGCCCGGTGCGCGGGCACAGCAACGTGCAGGGCGACCGCACCATGGGCATCTATGAACACCCACCGTCTTGGTCGGACAAGCTCGGTACTCAGTTCAACTTCACGCCAGCGAAGAAGATTGGCTTCGACACGGTGAAGTCGATCCACGCCATGATCGACGGCCCCGGCAAGGCCTTCTTCGCGCTCGGTGGCAACTTCCTCAGTGCCACGCCGGACACCGAAGCCACGGCCAAGGCGCTGCGCAATTGTACGCTCACCGTGCAGGTCAGCATCAAGTTGACTCG
>JBBRME010000135.1:0-11766 GCA_038230995.1 Gemmatales bacterium | reverse complement strand
TGAGGTGTTGGGTTAAGTCCCGTAACGAGCGAAACCCCTGCGTCTAGTTGCCAGCACGTCATGGTGGGCACTCTAGACGGACCGCCGGCGTCAAGCCGGAGGAAGGCGGGGATGACGTCAAGTCCTCATGGCCTTTATGCCTAGGGCTGCACACGTGCTACAATGGTGTGAACAAAGGGATGCCAACTCGTGAGAGGGAGCGAACCCCAAAAAACACACCCCAGTTCAGATCGGAGATTGCAACTCATCTCCGTGAAGCCGGAATCGCTAGTAATCGCGGGTCAGCAACACCGCGGTGAATGTGTTCCTGAGCCTTGTACACACCGCCCGTCAAGCCACGAAAGATAGGAGCGCCCGAAGTACCTCACGGTCCGAAGGTGATACTATCGATTGGGACTAAGTCGTAACAAGGTAACCGTAGGGGAACCTGCGGTTGGATCACCTCCTTTCTAAGGAATATCACAGATCTGTTTTCACAAACAGATTCATCATGTTACTCACTCTGGTAAATTACACAAACTTACGCTGCCACTTGTCACAAGTGAAAAACCCCGGACGGTAACGTCCGGGGTTTTTTTACGCATAGCGCTTCAGCCACGACGATTGCTGAAGTTGAGAAATTCGCTGATTTCAAGTACGAGATTCCATGCTTTTCTTGTACTCTTTCACTGTTCGAGATTCTCTCGCCCTATGATTCTCCTATTCATCCCGAGGCATCAGACGAGTGCAAACTGAAACCACCGCTTTGCTTGATCAAAATACGTACACCATCGAGACACACGAGCAGCATCACGATGAAGTGCCCGACTATGACAAGGCCTCGACCGCAGTCCGGATTGTTACCGCCATCGTCATCATCGGCCCGTTGCTCGCAATTGCCGCAATCCCCTTCTTTGTCTGGGGCTGGGGCTTTAGTTGGATTGACCTTGGCCTTCTCATCGGCATGTATCTCATGACTGCCGTTGGTATCACAGTCGGTTATCACCGCCTGTTTACCCACCGTAGCTTCGAGTCGTTCGGCTGGATCAAGGGCATGTTTGCTATCTTTGGCAGCATGGCTGTCCAAGGCCCCCTCTTTACATGGGTGGCCGATCACCGCAAGCACCACCAGCACAGTGACCTTGATGGTGACCCCCATAGCCCGCACCTGCACGGAAGTGGAATTTGGGATGTCATTCAAGGTGCATGGCACTCTCACGTCGGTTGGCTTTTCAACAAGGGCGTCTCGGATCATGGTCGATTCGTTAAGGATCTCTCCAAGAGCAAGCTCCTCAGCTTTATTGACAAGTCGTTCCTCCTGTGGCTCGTCGTTGGGATGATCTTCCCGGCGGTGCTTGGTGGACTGCTCAAGATGAGTTGGGTCGGCGTTCTCACCGGGTTCGTTTGGGGTGGCCTCGTTCGGATGTTCCTTGTTCACCACGTGACCTGGAGTGTGAATTCGGCCTGCCATCTTTGGGGCGCCCGACCTTACGCCAGTGGCGATCAAAGTCGAAACAACCCGATCTTCGGCGTTCTCGCCATGGGTGAAGGCTGGCACAACGCTCACCATGCATTTCCTACCTCGGCCCGTCACGGTTTGAAATGGTGGCAAGTGGATATGAGCTACTACATGATTTGGGTTCTGCAGAAGTGTCGCCTCGCTTGGGCTGTCCGCCTACCTTCCAAAGAAGCCATCGACCGCGCCGCACAAGTTTAGGCCGGTTCGAAACAACGATCCTCACGGGCTGGCCATTTGGCTGGCCCGTTTTCGTTTTCACACAATCCACATCGCCAATTGGCGAAGCACCTGATGTACTGTTCTCACTCGGAGGCAACGATGAACGTGCAAAAGCTCAGGAAGCTGCCAGGATTTGGGATGCTCGCCGTGCAGGTGATTGCTGGCTTATCTCTCTTGGCCGCTGGCATCCTGAGCATCGGTTCCAAAAACTTTCAATTCCTCGCCGTGATTATTCCACTGGGGATCTGCTGGCTGATCGTCCAAGGTGGCTTCATCATTAACGGGCCGAATCAGGCGGTCGTGCTGCAACTGTTCGGCACCTACAAAGGCACTCTTTCGGACGTCGGCTATTTCTGGGCGAACCCGTTCCTGCAGAAAACCAAAGTGACGTTGAAGGTGCAAACCTTCGAGACCGGTACTCAGTCCAGTGGGGAAGTGAAGGATGCCACCGGCAAAGTGATCCACGAGGCTCAGTCGCGCCGAGTGCCCACGAAAGTGAACGACAAAGACGGCACGCCCATCGAGATCGCCGCCGTCATTACGTACTGTGTCGAGTCTCCATCGGATGCCATTTTCAATGTCGACGACTACGAGCAGTTCATCCACGTTCAAGCGGATGCAGCCCTGTGGAACCTAGCTAGCCAGTACCGTTACGATGCCCAAACCACCGACGAATTCAGCCTGCGTGGACACATCGACGAAGTCTCCGAAAAGTTGCAGCACGAACTGCAACGCCGGCTCACCCAAGCCGGGTTGAAAGTGCAGTCGGCTCAGATCAGCAGCTTGGCTTACGCCCCGGAAATTGCCAACGCGATGCTGCAACGCCAGCAAGCCAGTGCCATGATCGCCGCACGGAAACTCATCGTGGAAGGGGCCGTGGGTATGGTGGAACACGCATTGGAAGAACTGGCCAAGAAGCAAATTGTTGAACTCGACCCGGCCCGCAAGGCAGCAATGGTGAGCAACTTGTTGGTGGTGCTATGTAGCCATGGCTCCCCACAACCGGTGGTGAATACTGGCACCAGCACGTATTGATCGCTGCGAATCAAGCCGATCGTGCCAGGTGGGAAACAGTTTTTCATCTGGTCACTGTCATCGTGTTGGCGAATTCTGTAGACACGCGCTCTTGACGGCTTCCGCCACAGCCTTATTGTCAAGGGTTCATCAAGCTAGCATTACACTGCAATGGCAGGAGCGAAGACGTGGCGAAATCCAGCGAAAAGATCCGCATCCGAATGGAAGGTTACGATCACGAAGTGCTGGATCGCACGGCGGCAGAGATCGTGCAAGTGGCACAGAACACCCAAGCCGAAGTGCATGGGCCAATTCCACTGCCAACTCGTATCGAACGGTATACGGTGCTACGTAGCCCGCACATCGACCGCAAAAGCCGCGAACAATTCGAAATTCGCACTCACAAGCGGTTGATTGACATCCTGCAACCAACGGCAAAGACCATCGAAGCACTGAACAAGGGCCTGAGCCTTCCACCAGGCGTGGACATCAAGATTCGCGTTATCGGCGCGAAGGGCTAAGCTCGGATTCTTTCCGAGCGATCTAGGCTTTCAACGCACTCACAACCGAGGGTCGTTCCGTAACGGAGCGGCCCTCGGTTGTTTTCTTGGTGAGCTGAAATTTCTCCGCAAACCAAGGCTGTGTCGTTCCGCTTCTTTCATTGGCTTACATCGCGCAGGCAGTTAGCCAGAAACCAATTTGTCTCACTTGATGTGCTCCTTAGTCATTATTGTATTCGTTCGTCCAGCCTAGCGAAGCTTGTCCAGAGAGGGGTACACACATCCCGTGGACACGACGAAGCTCGACAGAACGACGCTTTGCAAAGTCGCCTGCCGACACCTCCACTTGACCCGGTTTTTACAAGCGCGGTAGCATCCGGTGAACTGAACCACCCGCACGGATGCCGTGGATGTTCGCGTCGGCGCTTGCTGAAGAACCGAAATCGAGTTGGGCGTACTTCCGGGCGCTGCACGAGCTGCTGCCCGCGCCGATGTTCAACACGCAGGCCTTCCTGATCTTCTTTGCCGTCGTCGCCGCGGTTTACTGGCTCATCCCGCGGCGTTTCAACACAGTGCGGGTCTGCTGGTTGGTCGTGGCGAGTTTCCACTTCTATGCCGCGTGGAGTGCCGAGCTGGCGTTCCTCGTGCTGGGCACATCGGTCATCGATTTCCTGATGGCCAGAAAGATGGAAACCCGCACCACGCCGTGGGGACGAAGGATCTGGATGCTGGCCAGCGTGGTCATGAACCTCGGCGTGCTGTGCTACTTCAAATACACGAACTTCTTCCTCGATTCGATCAACACTGCACTGGTGAAGGCCGGATACGAACACGCCTTCACCACGTTGAAGATCCTGGTACCGTTTGGCATCTCGTTCTACACGTTTGAAGCCATCAGCTACGCGGTGGACGTGTACCGTGGCAAGATTCGCGCCGAGCGCAGCCTGCCGCACTTCCTGTTGTTCATCCTGTTCTTTCCGCACTTGGTGGCCGGGCCGATTGTTCGCGGGGCGGATTTCCTTCGTCAAACGCATCGCCGCAAACATTGGAACTGGCAACGCGTGGAAGTGGGTGTGCAACTCTTCCTGCTGGGTGTGTTCAAGAAGATGGCGATTGCGGATCGCCTGGCTCTCTTCTGCGATCCCGTGTGGGCGGCCCCAACCGAGTACAGCACCCCAGCGGTGTGGCTGGCCGTGCTGGCGTACTCCTTCCGCATCTACATGGACTTCTCCGGTTACTCGGACATGGCCATCGGCTTGGCTCACTTGCTTGGCTTCCGCCTCAACAAGAACTTCGACAGGCCGTACCTCGCCGTGAACGTCAGTGAGTTCTGGCACCGTTGGCACATCAGCCTCTCCACTTGGCTGCGCGACTATCTGTTCATCCCGTTGGGTGGCAGCCGAGGTAGCAGTTGGGCCACACGCCGTAACCTCATGATCACGATGCTGCTGGGCGGGCTGTGGCATGGTGCGGCCATCAGTTATGTGGTGTGGGGCGGGCTGCACGGCCTGTTCTTGATCATGCATCGGCAGTTTCAAGTATGGTGCAAAACGAGACCACGAGTGCAGGCCGTGTTGAATAGTTGGCCCGGCACCGTGTGGCGGGTGGGCTTTACCTTCACCTGCGTGACCTTGGCGTGGGTCTTCTTTCGCCCGGATGTTGCCGGAGCACTGCAAGTGTTCCAGCAGATGTTCGGCTTCGTGCCCGGCAAATCGTTGGCACTAAGCAACCGGAGCTTGTGGCTCACCGTCGGCTTCGTGCTGCTGTGCATGATGGTGTGGAAGACGAAACCGATGCAATGGGTCTGGCCACGGCTGCACCCGATGGCCATGGGCACCGGCTACGCCGTGTGTGCTTGTGCGGCGATGTTGTTAGCCCCACCTGTGGGCAAGACGTTCCTTTACTTTGTGTTCTAATGCCCATCACTCCGACGATGCTTGAATTGCTGCCCCGGTTGCGTGCCACGCCGCAAGTGGTGGTACCAGTCGTACGTCGGCGTCCCGCCGCGGTGGTTGCCGTGGCGGGTTTGGTGTTGTTGGTGTTGAACTTTGCACTGGCGATTGTTGCGGAAATCAACCCGGTGTTGCGTGACCCTGCCGGTGGCGACAAGCTTACCAAGTTGAAGAGATTGCCGACTCCACCGAAGCTCATCCAGTTCGGCAGTTCGAGGACTCTGCTTGGGTTCAAGCCAGATGTACTCGATGAACCAGCCATGAACTTCGGCCTGCCTGCCAGCGGGTTGTTCACCAGCGTCGTTTCTCTGCAACGGGTACTGAACTGTGGCCCGGCCCCGGACGTGGTGATCGTGGAGTTGTTGCCAGCCATGCTTGTGGATGGAGTTGAAGAGCAATTCCTGACGACGGAGCGCCTCAGCGGAGCAGAGCTCTCCTTAGTGAAGTCGCTCGGCTTTGCTGATTCCATCAGCGGGTACAAACACCAACAACGCTGGATTGCCCCGTGGTTCGCCCTACGAACGCAACTTGTCGGTCGAGTGATGCCCAGTTGGTTGCCCGAAGAAAACCGCCATGATTGGGGCCGCAAGACCGACGAGACCGGCTGGACAACACCCCCGCGACAGTCGATTGACACTGCTGAGCGTGCAGAACGAGAAACGAAAGTACAGCAGGAGTATGGCAACCTGCTAGCAACTCTCACCCCCGGCGAACGAGCGTTGAGTGCAGCACGATGGATCGAGCAAACCTGTGCAGAGCGAAGCATTCGCCTGGTGTTTGTGCTGATGCCCGAAGGCAGCAACTTCCGCGCGATGTACGGCCCTGGTGCGGAGGGACGATTGCAAACTTGGCTGAAGCAGTTGAACGCACCAGTGATTGATGCGCGAAGCTGGCTGAACGACGACGAGATGTACGACGGCCACCATGCCTTCGCCCGAGGGGCGGATCGCTTCACCACTCGATTGACTCACGAGACACGGCGATGACCAGCGTTGCTGACACCGAAGTGTCACTGAATTCCGTTGATGTGGTGGTGTCGCCGCCAATACCGCTGCGCTCCAAGCGAAAAGTGCCACGTGGTTTGGTGGCCTGCGTGGTGATGGTGTTGGTGTTCCTGGCGATTCAACTGGCTGTGCATACCGGCGTGCAGTCCGATCATGGCAAATTGCGTGACCCGATTTATCACGAGAAACTGTGGCTGTTGAAGAAGTGGCCCGCCTTCTTCGAGCCAACGTCGGACAAGCCACGGGTGCTCTTCCTCGGCAGTTCGCGCACTCAACTGTTGATCGATGCTTCGCTGTTAAATCAGGATCGTCGGCTCACCTTCAACTTCGGTTGTGCTGGTTGTGGGCCGATTGCCCACAACCTCTACTACCATCGCCTGCTGGCCGATGGGCTCGTCAGTGACACCGTGGTGCTTGAACTCCACCCAGGCATGCTGGTGAATCGTAATCCACCTTTCGAGCAAAAATGGTTACATACACACCGGCTTAATCAGCCAGAAGTGGATCATCTGCGTTCGCTTGGCTGGCCCATCGCCACGCCACCTCAGTTTGAACCCGGCGCGCAGGTCAACGCCATCAGCACCTACCGCATGAACCTACTCGATGCCTTCGCTCCGGTGCTGCTGCCCAGCCCCTTCGGCTTGGGCATGTTGCGCGTGACCGATGCCTACGGCCACGTCACCGGCATGACCATTCCCGAGGCCGACCGCTGGAAGTTCATCGCCCAAGCTCGTGTGGATTACGCCGAGGCACTCGAAACAACGACGTGCGGTGGCCCAGCTTGGGAAGCCATCCGCGAGTTAGTTCGTACGGCCCAACCGCGTAGTCAAGTGGTACTGATGGTCACGCCAGAATCCGAAGCCTTCCGCCAATGGTATGCACCGGGGTATCTTGACCATTTCAACAAGATGGTGAAGGAACTTGTTACTGACACCGGTGTGTCACTGATTGATGGCCAACGCTGGTTGAACGACGATCAGTTTTCGGATGGGCACCATGCCAACCCCGCCGGGGCCGCTGCGTTCACCACTCGTTTGCGTGACAGCGGGGTGCTGCCATGATGCCCACGCTCACGCAGCCAACGCTCCAGATCGAAATCGTCCAGGCACCCGTTGCTCCGAAGACCCGACCACGCCGGGGTTCGCGCGTTGGCACTTCGCTCATCGTGGCAGTGCTGTTGATCGTCGGCTTCAACGCCTTGGCTTTTCTGCTTGTGGAACATGGTGAACCCACGTGGCGCGACCCGGAGTTCGGCCTGCGTTGGAAAGCATTTCAGAAGCAACAGAATGCAAATCGCCCGTTCGTGGCCATCCTCGGTAGCTCACGCACCGCACAGGGACTTCGGCCAGATGCTATCGACGATCCTGCACAACCACTGCTGTTCAACTTTTCGCAGTCCGGTGGTGGGCCAGTTTGTCAGGCGATGATCTTGAACCGGTTGCTACACCTTGGGGCTACGCCGAGCGGATTGATTCTCGAATACTGGCCGCCGTTGTTCCGGGGCGATGGTACGCACCATGAACAACACCGCACCGACAGCAAACGACTCATGCCGATGGATGAACCGATCGTTCGGCAGTTCTTCCAGTCGCCCGATGCCGCGTGGGATACCCGCCACGGTGACAGTCGATGGTCACTGAGTTCCTACCGCCGGTTGCTGCTGGCCCGCTGTTGGCCCGATGGCATCCCACATCAGGAACGAACCGATGGACTGTGGATGAATCTCGACCGTTTCGGTTGGTGGCCGGGCCGCATCACGGCCACGCCACAACAGATTGCGGCAGGATGGTGGACGGTCGAGCAGTTCTACCGCCCCCTCTACACCGGTTACACCGTGGATGCCCAGCACGATGCTGCATTTCGCTTTGTGCTCACTTGGGCCAAAGCTCACGATGTGCCGGTGCTTGTCGTGCAACTGCCGGAGTCAGAGCGCTTCCAGCAGTTCAAGAACACAGAAGCCGAAGCTGTGACGAAGGATCATCTCGCGCGGCTGAAGCGTGATTTCAACTTCAAGTTCGTGGATGGGCGAACTTGGAGCAATGAAGATCAACTGCCCGATGGATTCCATCTCACTCAGGCCGGGGCGACAGAGTTCACCACACGATTTCACCGGGAAGCACTGGCCGGATGGCTGAGAAGCTTCTCGGGAGGGCGAACCTCCCGGTGAGCCAAAACTTCGGCTCGGCAGGAGCCTCGCCCTCCCAAAAAAGTACAACAAAAGCACTCCCGACGGTGATGTTCCATGCCACTGCCTCTTGTCCAACTTCTTCGCCAAACCAAACCGCAACCGAAGGTGGCCGACGTCTACGCCGAAGCCCGCGCGGTGTGGAAGAACTCCGCCACGGCCAAGCGGATCAAGCCCGGCATGAGCATCGCCGTGGGTTGCGGTAGCCGGGGCATCAAGAACCACGGCGTGTTGGCCAAGGCCACCGTGGATGCGCTTTTGGAATTGGGTGCCAAGCCGTTCGTTGTGGCAGCCATGGGCAGCCACGGCGGTGCGACAGCCGATGGTCAGCGAAATTTGCTCTCGCACATGCAGATTGATGAACTGCACCTTGGCGTACCGGTGAGGACGGAGATGGACGCCGTGCAAGTGGGCACCAACAGTTGGGGCGAGCCGGTGTGGTGGGACAAGAACGCACTTTCTGCCGATGGCGTGGTCACAGTCAGCCGCATCAAGCCGCACACGGACTTTCGCGGACAGTTTGAATCAGGTGTGTTGAAGATGATTGTGATTGGCTTGGGTAAGCGTCACGGTGCCGATCAGCACCATCGCTATGGCGTGCGTGGCCTGTGCGACATGATGCCGGAGACGGCGAAAGTGCTGGTGGAGAAGACGAAGTTCCTTGGCGGGTTGGCGATTCTTGAGAATGCCCATGAGCAAACAGCGAGGTTGGAAGTGGTGGATCGTGATGATCTCTTCCAGCGTGAACCGGTGCTGTTGAAAGAAGCCTTCGGGTTACTCGGGCGCTTGCCGTTCGAGCAGATCGACTGCTTGGTCATCGGCGAATGTGGCAAGAACTACAGCGGCGCTGGTATCGATCCGAACGTGGTGGGGCGACTCTTGATTGAAGCCCATCCGCATCTGGAGACGAACAAGCCGAGTATCACGCGGATGTGCGTGCTGGATATTTCGCCCGACTCCGATGGCAACGGCACCGGCATCGGCATTGCCGACCTCACCACCGAGCGTGCCCTGAAAGCGATTTGGGCCAGACCGTTCGAGATGAACAATCTCACGGCACGGTTCCTGTGGCGGAGCAAGTTGCCCATTGGCTTCAGCTCGGATCGCGCCTGCGTGGAAAGTGGAGTGGAGACTTGTTGGCAGCCGAACTACGACAAAGTGCGATTCTGCATCATCCCCAACACGCTCGAAGTGACTGACCTCTGGGTGAGTTCTCCGTTGGCTGAGGAAGCGAAGACGTTGCCAAACTTGGAGTTCGTGGGTGAGCCGCGAGAGCTACCGTTCAACGAGTATGGCGATCTCGATCAGGTTGCTTTGTTCCCACAGAGTGTGCGGGCGCTGAGGAAGAAGTAATCGACGAGCGGTACGCAGATCTCGCCGAGATCTGCACGTGAATGCGGCGAAATTGGTCTGCCAATACCCCCGGCTCTCTCTCGCTGACGCTCCGTTCGCGGCTCGCAAGAAAAGATAAATCAAAATGCCTGCCGGTAGATCTCCAGCAACTCCTCGGCACCACTTGGGTAACGTGGATTCACACGCATCAGCCGCTTGATGGCAAAGGCTTTTTCAGCAAACGTGGGCAGCATCGCTTCAGTGACACCGAGTTGTCGCAGTTGAGTGGGGATGCCGATGTCGTGTCGGAGTTGGGTCATCGCCGCGATGCAACCACCACCGAACAACTTGTCGAGTTCGGTGAAAGCCGCCTCGTTCGCTGGTCGGTTGTACTCCATGACGAACGGCAACAACAACCCGTTGCCAGCACCGTGGCTCACATGCACGGCCCCACCGACGGGGTACTCCATGGCGTGGATCAACGCCACGCCCGCATTGCTGAAGGCCAAGCCACCCAACGTGGCGGCCAGCGCCATGCCATCGCGGGCCTCGGTATCCGTGGGCGTATGCACGGCGCGGCGAAGATACTTGTGGCCGAGTTGCAGGCACTCGATGGCCATCGCATCGGCCAGTGGGTTCTTACCTTGGTACACCGTTTCACCGCCACCACGCCGAACGAACTCGGCTTGATCAACAGCGGTGAAGGCTTCGATGGAATGCGTGAGAGCATCAATGCCGCTGTCGGCGGTCACCTGCTTGGGGCAACGATCTGTGAGCGCAGGATCGACGAGTGCAAGCGCAGGCCGAAGGTGCTGGCTCAGCGTGCTCACTTTGATCTGCTTGGCGGTATCGGTGAACACCGCCGCCGCACTCACTTCGCTGCCGGTGCCTGCCGTGGTAGGCAAACAGAACAGCGGAAACACCGGCCCCGGCACACGAGAATCGCCCACCCAATCCACTGGATCGCCGCCGTGGGCCAGCAGCACGGCCACCAGCTTGGCCGCATCCATGTTGCTACCGCCACCCACGGCGATGAGCAAATCCGGGGCGAAGGCGCGTGCTGCGTTGTAAGCGGCACGAATGATCTCGACCGGTGGTTCCGGAGTGATCGTGTCGCAGATGCCAACTTCGAGACCAGCGTGAAGCAACGCTGCGCGGATCGGTTCCACCAACCCCACACCCACCAGTGTGGCATCGGTGATGATGAGGACTCGCTTGGCGCCACGAGCTTGGGCCTGCTCGCCGACCTTCAAGGCACAGCCACGCCCGAAGACCAGTGACGTCGCTGAATGAAAATGGAATGATGGAATCATGGGAGTAGTTTAGGATTCCTCGACAACGCTATGCACGAACAACTGCGTCAACCGATGGGGCGTGCGTTCTTCCACCATTGGTTCTGATGTCGCCGGTGGCACTCGGCGCAAATCGAGCGTGTATGGGAAGTCGGAGTTCGGTTCTTCAATAGGGATGTTCAACACGCCTTGGGTGTGACCGATCGTCTGGAAGCGAGCCTGCCGACGGCCCTCCGCTTCCAGCGAGTTGATCGGCATGGTCTCCGATGAACGCCCACCCGGATGGCTGACGTTGTACACGCAGCCACCGAGAGAACGATGATTCCATGTGTCGAGCAGATCAAACACCAACGGGTTATGCGAGCCGATATACGGGTGCAAACACGACGGCGGCTGCCAGGCACGAAAGCGAACCCCAGCAACGTACTCGCCATTGGTGCCAGTCGGGTGCAGTGGCAAGCGTCGGCCATTGACGCTGATGACATGCCGCGGATCGGTCAGCCCGCGTACTTTCACTTGCAGGCGTTCCAGCGACGAATCCACATACCGGCTGTTTCCACCGTTGGTAGATTCTTCGCCGAGCACCGGCCATGGTTCCACGGCTTGGCGAAGTTCCAAGGTCACATTGCGTGAGGTCATCTGCCCAACAAGCGGGAAGCGGAACTCCAGGTGCGGGGCAAACCAATTCGGGTCAAAGTCGTACCCGGAGAGGCGGAGTTCATCCAGGGCGTCGTACAGATCGTCTGCAACGAAGTGGGGCAGCAAGAAGC
>JBBRME010000134.1:0-11896 GCA_038230995.1 Gemmatales bacterium | reverse complement strand
GTGTTCGGCGCAGGTTAGGTAGCGCCGTGGATTGGGATCATGTACACCCTGATCCTTGGCCAACGAAACACCACACTCCGACTTCGCCACCCTGCTCGCCACGTTGCTGCGGGGCGAGTTGGCCGACACGGTGCTGGAAAACGACATTGCCATTTACTTCAACATCGAACGAATCAACGAGCTGTATGCCCAGCAGATCGCTCAAGTGAAGCAATTGTTACCGTTAATCCTGCAACAGGGGCAGAACAACCTGCCAGCGGAACAGTTGAACACGGTAAAGGCCTACTTCGAATCGTTTATTCGCAGCTTCGAAGACACCAAGGGTTTTGCGATCGCTGCTGAAGCCCGCGCCGAAGGCGTGAACATTCGGCTCGATTCGACGATCAAGCCGAAGTCGCCTACTGCTGATTTCCTCAAAGACGACAAACCCACGCCACTGAGCGGACTGATGAAACTGCCGAAGGGATACAGCACCTACACCGCATCGCGGTTCGGCCAGCCGTTCGTGAACCTCACTCGATCCATTGCGGAACTGGCCGCCGCACCGGAAGACGACAAGACCAGCGATGCTATCCAAAAGTATCTTGATGCTTCCAATCAGTCGAATATCGAAACATTCAGCGTGGCCACTGACTTCACGAGTGTGCGAGTGAGTACACCCAAAGAACCAGAGGTTATCGCCAAGACGAAACTCAAAGCAATGACCATGATGACTCCCGGCGCCAAGTACAACAACCTCGTGCTGAAAGACCCACCGAAGACAAAAGAAGCCGACCAGAAGATCGGTGGCTACACGTTGCATAAAGCCAGCCTCGTGATTGACTTTGAAGAGAGCCTGAAAGCCGGCGGCGATGCCGCGATCAAAGAAGCGGCCATGGCCACCATGAAGAAGGCCACACTGGAGAAGCCAAACCATTGGTTTGGCACCGATGGCAAAAGCTACCTGGAAGTCACAGCCAGCGACTGGGACACCGCAAAGGCGATGATCGAGAAAACCCTCACCGATAAAAATACCGTGACTGATGACAAAGAAGTCATCGCACTGCGGAAGCAACTGCCTGCGGAATCGACATGGTTCATGCTGATCGACACTTCCAGCGTGGTCAACACTCTTGTCGATACTCGGGAAAATCTGCCGGATACTCCAGGACTTCCAGGGGATACTCTGCCTGCGATGAAGAAAGTGAAGACCAAGGGCACTTACATCGGCACGGCCCTCACCGTGAAACCATCCGGCGTGAGGTTCGATACGTTCCTGCCCACAGCGGCAGTGAAGGTGATGTTGGAATCAAGCAAGGAAGACTGACCACAGTTCCCAGGCCTGGCCTGGGCTAGTCTGTCACGGGCCTTCGGCCCTGAAATCTATGAGGCCCAACGGGCCGAGACTAGATAGCCTAGGTCGTAGGCCTAGGTAAATACTCATGACCAACCTCGCCGATGACTGCCGAGCCATGGCCGAACAAGCCAGGGCTGCGGCATGCCTACTGAGTGGCGCAAGCACCACGTCGAAGAATGCGTGGCTGCGTTCGTGTGCCGAGGTTGTGCGCCGAGCCGAGACGGAGTTGCTGGCCGCCAACGAACTGGATGTGGTTGCCGCACCGAGTTACGGCCTGAATGCCGCAGGTATCGACCGGCTCACGCTTACGCCCAAACGCATCGAAGCGATGGCTGAGGGGTTGCTTCAAGTGGCCGCCTTGCCCGACCCGATTGGCGAAGTGCGTGAGGGCCACACCCGACCCAACGGGTTGCAAGTGTTGAAGGTGAGCGTGCCGCTGGGGGTGATTTTCTTCCTGTATGAATCACGCCCGAATGTCACTGTCGATGCTGCAGCCCTGTGCGTGAAGAGCGGGAACGCTGTGATCCTTCGTGGTGGCAAAGAAGCCCGGCACACCAACGCCGCACTGCACCGGTTGCTTCAACAGGAGCTGCCGAAGTTCGGCCTCCCGGAAGATACGGTGCAACTGGTGAGCAACACCGACCGCGATGCGGTGGGGCACTTCCTGAAGATGGACGACTGCATTGACCTCACCATCCCGCGTGGTGGCGAGAGCCTCATCCGCCGGGTGTGTGCCGAGGCCACCATGCCGGTCTTGAAACATTTCAACGGCAACTGCCACATCTATGTGGATAAGAGCGCGGACTTTGAGCAAGCGGTTGAAATCATCATCAATGCCAAGTGTCAGCGGCCTGGCGTGTGCAACGCCGTGGAGACAATCCTGCTGCACCAAGGCTGGGCCGGAAAGTACTGGCCCGCGTTGGCCACCGCACTGGTCGCCGCCGGGGTCGAACTGCGGGCGTGCGACGCCTGCCGAAAGTTATTCCCGGAGGCAAAGCCCGCAACGGACGAGGATTACGCTACCGAATACCTGGACTTGATCCTTGCGGTGAAGATGGTATCAGGCGTCCAGGAAGCGATGGATCACATCCAACGTTTCGGCTCGAAGCATACCGATGCGATCCTGACCAAGGACATGACCACGGCCCGCCGCTTCACGCAGCGGGTCGATAGTGCCGCCGTGGTGGTGAATGCCAGCACACGGTTCAACGATGGCTTCGAGTTGGGTCTGGGTGCGGAAATCGGCATCAGCACTGATAAGTTCCACGCCCGTGGTCCATGCGGTTTGAAAGAACTGACCACCTACAAGTACATCCTCACTGGCGACGGCCACGTCCGCCAGTAGGGCGCGGAACCCCCTCCGTGACACGTTGTTGGATTTGCCCACTGTTGATCTGTATTGTGTCGTCGCTTGGTTGCGCGCTGAAGAAATCTGCGTACTCTGATCATCCGCTGTTGATGTCGCCCAAGCCCAAGAACACTGTGCAGTGCGAGCCTGTGGAACGCTGGACTCGCCCGGAACCCCCACAACCACCGCCGATGGGGAAGTGAAACGCCAAGCAGTCTAGCCTGCTTATCTACTAACGAGCGGCTGGTGTGCTCCCTCCGAGTGATTTGTTCTCGAAAGGTTCACACCTCCACTCGATGAAGGTCGCTATGTCGCGGCTCGCAAGACAAGATCACTTCGGCTTGCGCAAATCGGCTACATGTTTCTTCCAAGCTTTCACAGCGTTCATCCGGGCCTCTGATGACTCATTCAACGGTAGCATTAAACTCGGCTTGCTCACCGCTTTCGGGTCAATCTCCGAGAGCAGTACAAACATCGCGGCACCGCGCTGGGCAACTTCTGCTGCCGCAAGTTGATCGATCATAGCATCCACGGCTGTGGGGTCGTCTAGTTCAGCTTGAGTCATCCCGTGTACCGAGTGCAGGAAGCCCGTTTGAGCCGTTCGACTCAACCGCAACTTCGACTCTGCGAGTTTCAAAAAAGGCTCTTCAAGTTCTGGTGAACAAGCCAACATGTTCCGCACGGCGAACACACCGGCGGCGTTCAGGTCACTTCGCTCGCCATCGTTCAAACAGTCGGCCAATTCGGACACCTCACCCAAGGCTGCCGTGCACAGGACGCTCCAACGGGCACCTGTGAGATACCCTGGTGTGACTTCTTTCACTTCAGATCGCAGTTCCAACAAAGCAGCCTTGATGGTGGTGTTCACTTTGGTTCGTGCGGCGAACTTCTCCAGTACATCCTTGCAAAGCGTTCCGGCCTTGGCATCCGGCGGGGGCAGCGTTCTGCTGATGTACTCGAAGTTCTTCCCAAAGCTGTCGTCAGGTTTCATCGGTGCAGTGGTTTTGTCGGTCTTACTGTCGTACTGCACGATCTGACCTTGCTGCACCGTCAGTACCTGACGTGTCGTATCGGTGAGTTTCGCGCTGCCCTTAACCACGGCGAAGATTGCTTTGGTACGATTTGGCTCCGGCTTGGCCCCGCGCCCGAGTTGGTGTTGAATTTCCACCATCACTTCGGTTTTAGCATCGGGGATTGTCACATCCCACACTTCATTTCGAAACCGTACGCGCACAACGTCGCCTTCGGCCTTGGCACTGGAGAGATACAAACGGCCCGAGTGCAGCGTGATGTCAGTGCTGTTCCCGGGGTAGGGATCATGTGCCGTCAGACTGGTCTCTTGAAATGGGAAGAGTTGTAGATCTGGCGTGACGTTGGCGAAGAGCTCGACCACAGCCCCTGAGTAGAACTTCATGGTGCCGGTGTACCCTGGTAAACAGAGGAGCCGATCACCACTGCGAAGTTCACTGCCCTTCATCAAGCGGGCAATGTCCTCGCCACCGGCTGGTTTCACCACCAACACGCGGTTGTACGGTGTATCGCACTTTGCAACAGTGTCGCGGGAGTTCTTTGGAGGTTCAGTCACGTTGATGGCGGGATTCTCCGCCGGTGCCGGGGGCTTCGGCATTGGTTCAGGCATGGGCTTGACGGGTTCCACTGGTGCCATTTTCTCAGGATCGGTTGCTTTGGTGGCTGGTGTCGTTTCCGGTTTTTTTGTGGGAGTTGGCACGATACTGGTGAGTGCTGGAGTGCTAGGATTGACCGCCAACGGCGAGTCCACAGGCTTTGCCTCGCCTGTCCAAAGCATGAAGGCCGACGCAGCAAATCCGATAGCACACAACAACGCGACAGCGAGCGGCAACAGCCGAGCCGCACCGGGCTTGCTGCGTTCGTAAGCTGGCAGGCCCAACAAGTACGGTGCGTCCGAATCGTCCGCGTCCGTCGATGGATCGCCGGGCAAACCACCCACCGGTAGAGCCAGATTCGGCTTCCGCGTTGGGATCGACTCTGGCCCTTTCACCAACCCATACATCCGTCGGTAGGCCGTGGGAGGCACTTTTACTTGTTGGCTCAGCACCAGTGTGAGGATCTGATGGCATGCAGCAAGCTCTGCGAGGTGAGCGTCGTTGTCCGAAGCGGCCTTCTCGAACTCGGCCACAATCTCCGGCGGCAACGCATCGGACAGATATGCAGCAACAATGTTCGCGTCCGACGGGCTGCCATCTGGGCCAGTAGGAGGGGTACTGACGCTACGTTTCCGCATCACCTTCTTCAGGCGTTCAGCAAGTTCCTGAGCCTGAGTGCTCACGGCGAGTTTCTCGCCGAGTTCACGAGCCTCATCGGGCGGCAGGGTATCGTCGAGGTAGGCCAAGAGCGTGCGAAGGGTCAAACGGATCATGCGGTGCAACCCACGGGGTGATGCCCTATTGGTGGAGGGTGTGGATAGGTTTCGTTCAACAAAGTTGGAAATGTGTGCGGTGGCTTAACAATTCACACAAGAGTGACACAAAAATCCCACCAATTGGGTACAACGATGGTTCCTCAACCGGAGTTGCGCGTCATGATTCGACGAAGTTTGCTAGCGCTGGTTCTTGCAGTGATGCTTGTCAGTCCGGCTGTGGCGGCCCCGCCTAAGCCCGCGATTGAAGTCCGGTTGAAGGCCGTAACGGAACTTGCGCCCATTGTGAAGTACGTGTCCGAGTTAATGGGCCAAGGCGATGCAGGTGCCCAATACGCAGGCGTCATTGATGCCATGGCGAAGGAAGAAAACGGCTTCGATGGTGTGGACTTGTCCAAGCCCGTTGGTGCCTATGTCGGCTTGGCCGATGCCGTGGAAGACAGCCCTGTTGTGTTGATGATCCCTGTCAAGAATCAGAAAGCTGCCTTGGATGCCCTCAGCGGTAAGCTCGGGTTGGATCCCAAAAAGGGTGATGGAGATGTTTACAGCATGGACGTGCCCAATATTCCGGGCACAGTCTACTTGCGTTTTGCCAACGACTACGCCTACCTCACCATTCGCAGTGTCAAGTCGATCGACAAAGACAAGCTGCTCGCCCCGAAGGATTTCTTCACGGATAAGACCCCACCGGTGCTGGGCGTCACGGTGAACATTCAAGAATGGCCCACCGACTTGAAGAAGACTCTCATTGGCCAAGCGGAGATGCAGTGGAATGAATACCTACGTGGGTTGGATGCGACACCAACGCAAAAGTTATTGAACTCTTTCATGGTCGACGTAGGCATTGATGCTCTAAAAACAGTTCTTGCCGACGGCGAAACACTGAGCGTCAAGTTAAATGCAGTTCCCAAGAGTGACGACATCTCGCTAACCGTTAACATGACCGCTAAGCCGAACACCACCCTTGCCAAAACCCTCGATGGCTTTGGCAACCGTGAGACCCTAGGTGCCAATCTGCTTACAGGTTCGGCCTACCTCGGCTTGCAGTTCCGCACCCCAGCGGAGACGACGAAGAAGCTCGGCAAACTCGCTGAAGACATCAAGACGCAGCTGACGGAAAAAGCTGGTGACACTGAGAAGGCCGTGGCTACTGTGTTCTCGGATGCCCTGATGCCTTGGCTCAAGAGCGGCGACATTCAAATTGCGTTTGGCTTGGTAACGAACAACTCAGCGAAGCCACAACTCAAGGCGGCACTGAAGATCGATGAAGGCGACAACATCCGTCGTTTGCTCATGCTGGCTGGTGCCGGATTGCCAAAGGAACAAGCCAAGTTTGAAGCCGCAGTCGCCAAGCTGGGTGACCGCAAGCTGCACAAGATGACCCTGCCCCAAGCGGGGAGTGTACCAGTGGATATTGAAACACTGTGGATTGTGACTTCGGATGACCTCACGCTGGTGAGCAGCGGGGCCAGCGACAAGACGATCCGCGAGTGGGCCGTGGCCAATCCCAAAGCTACGCCGATGCTGAACGTGAAAGTGGCCATCGCAGATTTACTGCCAATGCTGGCTCCGCAGATGAGTGCGGAAGATCGCGCGAAAATGCTGAAGGAAAACTTTGGTGACACGGTGAAGGACGCGGATACCCTGATCATCACCGGCCAAGGCGGCAAAGACTTCCAACTGAACGCCGTGGTGAAGGGCAAAGTGATTGCTTTGTATGCTGCTAGCCAAGCTGTTCAGAAGTAAAGTCCAACGCGGAGATCGCCCATGATGAAGCTCGGTTTCGTAAGTGCCATTGTGGGTGAACTCACATTAGAAGAAGTCTTCGCCTTCGCTGCATCCGAGGGGTTCAGTTGCGTTGAACTCATGTGCTGGCCACCGGGCAACGCGGATCGCCGTTACGCCGGGGTGACTCATCTCGATGTGACGCAGTTCGGCCATGCGGAAGCGATTGCCGTGCAGGGCTTGGTAAAGAAGTATGGCATTGCGATCTCCGGCTTGGGGTACTATCCGAACCCCCTTGATCCGAATCCGGATCATCGCAACACGGCGGTCGAGCATCTCAAGAAGGTGATGAACGCGGCAGCTTTGCTGAGTGTCCCGGTGGTGAACACCTTCATTGGGCGTGATCCTTCGCAGAGCCTTGATGCCAACTTGATGATCCTGCCGCACATCTGGAATCCACTCGTCGAACATGCCAGAAACCTGTGCTTGAAGATCGGCATCGAGCACTGCCCAATGCTGTTCAGTTCCGACGAATGGCCCGGTGGCAAGAACCTCGCGATCAGTCCGGCTGTCTGGCGGAAGTTGTTCGAGATGTATCCCGATGGCACGCTCGGCTTGAACTTCGACCCTTCACACCTCGTCTGGCAGTTTATCGACACCCGGCAGGCCTTGAAGGAGTTCGGCAAGTTCGTCGTGCATGTCCACGCCAAGGACGAGACCATCGACAAAGCGAAGCTCCACGATGTGGGCATCCTCGGCCTCGGCTGGCATCAGCCGAAGCTGCCGGGGTTGGGCGACGTGAAGTGGGGGGAGTTCTTCAGTGCTCTGAGCGATACGGGATACAAGGGGCCGGTGTGCATCGAGGTGGAAGACAGGGCGTACGAAGCTAACCTCGACGAGAAGAAATGGGCTGTACGGCAATCGAAGCGGTTCCTCGAGCAGTACTTGGTGAAGTAGGTGGTGTCTTGGTTTGTTGCGTTGGAGTGAGCGTTGAACTTCTACAGTGCGAGTCTGTCGCTTGTCATCCTCATCGATGATTCACGACCTCGAAAATCCCACCTCTGGGACGATATCGTTATCGTTTTTCGTGCGCGTGACTTTGAACATGCCTTTGCCCGTGCGCTACACATCGGCCGGTCGCATGAGACGGAGTACGTCAATTTTCAGAAGCAGAAAGTCCGATGGGCTCTCGTGAAAGTGGAGACACTGGACTTTGTCGGCAAACGTGTGGATGGGTCGGAAGTGGCATCGCGATTAAGGCGGCGCAGATCATCCGATACTATATCTTTTGAAACGGTGTTCCGTCCCGAGGAATCAAAGCCGACACAGAGCTTTTAACGGAACAACGCTCTCTCTCGCTGCGCTTCGTTCGCGGCTCGCAAGACGAAAGAGAATCAAATCCACGCTCTCTCTCGCTGCGCTTCGTTCGTGGCTCGCAAGAGAAATACCAAACCCTAAATCACGTAACTCGTTTCGTTCGTCTTCGGGAGCAGTTCGCTCAGCGTGAACTTCTCCAGGTACTTAGTCCGTGTGTCAATCAACCCCTGCCAGATGCCGGTGAGCCGGGCGGCCATGTCCGATGGATTCTTGGTGGGCTTGCCGGCGGGTTCATCCATGCGGTCGAGCGTGCCGAGGATGTCGGCCAAGGTAATGGAGTCCGGGTGCCGGGCCAGTTGGTAGCCACCCATGGCCCCGCGTGTCGTGTTCACAAGGCCGCCGGCCTTCATCTGCAACAGGATCTGCACGAGGAACCGCTGCGGGATGTCGTGCGGCTCGGTGAGTTGAGCCAGTCTAACGGGTTTGGGGTCGCCATAGCGGGCAGCCAATTCCAGCATCGCCAGGCAAGCATACTCCGCACGAGCTGTAATCAACACCGTTGAACCCCGTCGTCGTTAGAACCACTCTTTCGTTCCACGCTCGTAGGTATCGTAGAACTCTTCGTCTGTCTTGGTGAGGTAGATGATGCCTTCGGCCAAAGCAATGAATCCGCCAATCCCGGTGCAGAACGTCAGCACGAGTTGAAGGATGCCGGCGTTGGTATAGCCCAAGTAGAACTTGTGTACCCCAAAGGCACCTACAAGGATGGCTAGGATGCCAGCAGTCGTTCGCTTGGATTCTCTTGGTGCGCCGCTCTTGCGAAACTTCTTCTTTTTCTTGCGTGGGCGATCCTCGTCCTCGTCCTCGTCCTCGTCGTCGTCCCGGACTCGGCCCTTACGTGAAGGTCGGTCATCTTCGTCATCATCTTCATTGCGGCGGCTACTGCGACGCTTTGATGGACGGTCTTCTTCGTCGTCGTCTTCATCGCGTCGTCGTCTACGTGAAGGCCGCTCTTCATCCTCATCGTCATCAACGACAGCGGGTTTGCGGCGAGTGGTGCTCGATTCTGTGACGACGCGGCTTGAAGGCTTAGGCGGGGCTTCCTTCTTTTTTGCCGCAACGAAAATGGTATTGCAACCGGGGCACTCGACCTCGGCCCCCAGTGTGTCCGTTGTTACTGTCAGTGCCATCTGGCACTTGGGACACGGCGAGATTTCTACAGTCTCGCTGCTGCCAGCACTCGGTGCAGCAGGAGCGGGTGCATCTGGAATGATGAACGCTGACATGCACTGTGGGCACTTCCCGCTCTTACCGGCTTTGTCGTCTGTCACGTTCAGAGTTTTTTGACAGCCAGGGCATGTAAATCGGATCATGTATCACGTGTCTCGTGGTCGTTGTTCATGGCTGTCAAGTGACGTATCAACTCGGGTGGAAGCACTCGGAAACCACCTTCACCGTGCAGTTCCAGCTCGATCCCGGCAAAGCTCATATCGTGCAATCGGCCTGCAACAAGTTCACCGGTGACCAACGTAGCCACCACGAGCCGACCCAGTAAGCCGATCCTCCACTTCCAATCGGCTTCCAGGCGAACCTGCTCACCGCTGAGCAGCCAATCGTACTCGGCATTCAGGTGCTTGACCACACAGGCCAAGGCCACATCGCGGTCAATCGGTCGCTTCGCCATCTCGGCCAGCGATACCGCATGGGGTAACCCCGCTTCGGCCCAATCTTGTGCCGTCTGATTCAGGTTCAGGCCCAATCCGACGAGTGTTCTGGATCTTTGTTCGATCAGCACACCGCAACATTTGCGTCCACGCAGAAGTAAATCGTTCGGCCACTTGATTTTCGCTTGCTGACCGATGAGTTCGAGGATGGCTTCCGCAACACTCACTGCAGCCCACGCCGTGAGGACAGCAGCCTGATTGAGATGGCTAGGCGGTTCGAGTTGCACGGTCATCATCAGTGAGCTACCGGGCTTCGCCGACCAAGGCCGACCGTACTGCCCATGTCCAGCCGTCTGGTAATCGGCCACCACGATGGCCCCATTGGCCAAGTCCAATCGGTCGATCTCCTCGTTTGTGCTGTCGAGTTCGTCGTAAAGCAGGATCTGCTGCCCAAGATGAGCGTGGTCGAACCGCAAGGTACGCACCATGACTTCAATCCAACACGAAGGGGGAGTTGGGAATGTGCTCATGACGTATTTCGTCAACGTAGTCGGCTGTGCCTTTCGGCCCACGCCAACCCTGGCGACCGTCACCCGCGTAAAGTGCGTTCGCTGCGTTGAAGACGATGCCTGAAGCTTCGCTGATATTCTTGTAGGCATGAACCACGCCCGCTGGCACAATTAACGCAAACGGATTCCCCTCACCAACATCACGCACTTCTTTTCGGCCGTAGGTCTTGGAGTCTTTGCGGGCATCCCAGAGATACATCCGGAAGACGCCTGGGCCGAAGAAACAGAAGTAATCCGCTTGGTCGACGTGTTCGTGTGGCCCACGCGCCACCCCGGGATTTGTCATCGAAACATAGGCCATGACCGGGCGGAACTCGACGGGGATGTCATCGTTTCGGAAGAGTTCACACAACCAGCCACGGGCATCGTTGTAGAACGAGAGTTCCTTCCAGATGCAGCCGTCAATCGGGCCAAGTTCAAACGTCACGGGCGAGACCTTCTGAGATCAAAACATGAGTTGGTAATTGTATTTGCTGTGACACAGATTGCAGTAGAGTCGGGTGGTTTTGTGATGTGAGATAGAGCGTCTGACACCAAGTGCTATTTGGCTATCGAGAGTAGCTCGTCGAACACTTTCGAATTCGCATGCTTGACTTTCACCCCACTGGCGGGCATGCTTTTAACTCTCCCCAACGAACAGGTTCACAATGTTCACATCTCGTCGTACTTTTCTGGCGGCTTCTACAGGATTGCTGGCTCTTCCAGCAATCACGTACAGAAATGCCATCTTAGCTGCTGAAGCCCCCAGCGAGCGAGTTCGCGTGGGGATGATCGGCGTTGGCAACCAAGGCGGACCGAAGAACAACATGAAGTACTTCGGCAAGAATATCGTAGCTGTCTGCGATGTGGACTCGAATTACCTTTCCGAAGCAGCAGCATTCCAAGAAAAGACCAACAAGATTACTCCGACGATTCACGCAGACTTCCGCAAGTTGCTGGAGCAGAAAGACGTGGATGCCGTGGTGGTGACGGTACCCGATCAATGGCACATGCTCATGACGACGATGGCTTGCGAGATGGGCAAGCATGTGTACTGCGAGAAGCCACTCACGCTGGTGATCGCCGAGGGGCCGAAGATGGTGGCCGCCGCACGCAAAAACAAGAAGATCGTGCAGACGGGTAGCATGCAACGAAGCGGTTCAGAGTTCAACGCGGCTATCGATCTCATTCGCAAGGGAACACTCGGCAAGATCACCCAGGTGAACGTTGGCCTGCCAAAGCCGAACTGGATCGACCGGGCGAAAGAACCTGTGCCCGACGAGAAGCCACCCAAGGAACTCGACTGGGAAAACTGGCTCGGGCCAGCACCGCAGCGGGCCTACAACAAGTTCCGCACGCACTACCTCTTCCGCTTCTTCTGGGATTACTCCGGCGGCCAGATGACGAACTTTGGTGCCCACCATCTCGACATCGCCCAGTGGGGTCTGGTCAGTCTACTTCTATCCCGGAAAGATGCCGGCCTCGTGTATCTCTGGTGGGCTCTGCGGCGATGACTACTACTACCCGTATTTCTTCTTCCGCGGCAAGATCAGTGTCGAC
>JBBRME010000133.1:0-11938 GCA_038230995.1 Gemmatales bacterium | reverse complement strand
CATGATCTTCTCTGGCACAAAACCGGAGGTCAGCCCTTTTCGATCGAGACTCCAATCCACAAGGCCAACCGTGATCAGGTGGCGTTTGTCCTTAGCTCGGATAGCTTTGGTAAGTTGCTTCACCCACTCACGGGCGATTTCGGGTCTTGGTCTGTCCTTCTGGTCAAGGGTAATCACTTGAACGAAGTGCTTCCCGCCGAAGGCTGGCCCAAGCCATTCGCCGTCTTTGCGTTTCCCGCCCGGTACGACTGGCTCGTTCATCAGGTCGTAACAGAAGATGGCCGGGCTTTCGGCACAGGTCGCCGCCACGGATTGCCAGAATTGAGCTTGAGCGTTCCAGCGGTCAGCCTCGTCGAGCTTGTCATACCAGTCCGGCACATCGGCTTTGTGGTAGCAGCCAAGGCCTGTCACATCGAGATAAAGGTGCGTCTCCTCGGCAAACTTGACAAGCTTCGCAAGCCGTGCGACTGCCATTTTGTTCGGCTTCTCAGCTCCATCCATGAACTTGCCAACTTGCAAATGGATGCGGACGACGTTGGCACCCAGCTTCTTCATCGAGAGAAAATCCCGCTCGATCTTATCCCACTCGGTGTCCCAATAATCTTCGATCAACCGGCCTTTTTCATCATGATCGTAATTGAAGCCCCACGGAGAGAATGCTTCGTCGTGCTTCTCAAGAACGAATCCTTTCTGGTCTTTCGCCACCACCACCCAGGGCAGATCGGTAGCGTAGGTGGGCATCATCGTGAACAGCAGCAGAAAGAACGTCCAGCCTTTCATCGCCACTCTCCTGAAGGCACAGCCTGCCAGATGGTTGGCTGTTTGACATGATCGCATCGGGTTGCTCGTGATTGTTCTCAGGTTATCCGATTCGATCGCGACTTCATACGGAAAGTACCTTGGTCACCGTTCACGGGGGTTCTGTTGCGATTACTGTGCTGGTATTGCCATGTTGCCGTGACACCCGCCATCATTGGCACCGGAACTGTTCGATTCGTAGCCTCCAGCGGTGCAGCCGTATACCCGTTACCTTTTAGCCTGACTCACCGACCTTGAAGCCAACCGGAACCAGACTTCGGCTCTTTCCTCGAAGCCACCCACGACCGATGGGCCGCACGTCAAGTCCGCTGCAGCCCGGCCACTACAAACAGGAGCGGGTGCTACTGTCACCCGACGAGGTTCTTCATCACAAGCCATCGCGGTGTGCCGGTTGTCGGTCGAAGCTCTGTGGTGTTGATGTGAATCCAATCGTGCAGCAAGTGATCGACCTGCCACGTTGATCTGTGGCCGGTAGGACGTGCTTATTTCAACGCAGGTGTCAAACAACCAATGTGTTAAAGGTACGCGAAGCAGTCGACGGCGCAATCTGGTACAAACGTGACGACGGGGAACAAACTGAACGGCACGTAACGCAATCGGGTTGTGGCACGGTGACGCGGACAGTATCAGCGGGGCCAGCGATTCGACTGGAACCACGGCCACGACGACGCTGACCGAGACAGGGAGTGCGCCGGGGGCCAGAGACACACTGAATGCCACGTCGTGGCGGAACGCTTCGCAGGAGGAGAGTTTCAAACCTAGAGAGCGGGCATACTACATCGGGCGGCACTGCGGCTGAGTCCAGCACCGCGATTGAGCGGAATGCTCGTGCGTGGCGAAGTGCCACCTTCACGGTTTTCCTTTGTGAGAGTGTGAGCCAGACGAGTGTGTCGAGCCAGCAGAACGGGGTCTATGTGAATGGCAGCTTTTCTCATAACGTTCGCACCGTCACATTTCTTCTGCTACGACCTGTTTCGACGAAAAAGCGTCAGATATTGGCCAAACTATTGTTCATACAGCTGATCGGCGCGCGTCCAGCGGGGGGTACCCATATCCTGTGGACACGACGAAGCATGGCAGAATGACGAGGTGCCAGCGAGTGACTTTGTTGCCGTCAGAAGGAGCGTCGGCGAATTCTTCGCTGCACTTGACTCATTTTTCTCATGACGTTATCGCTCCTGCCACTCGGTGCAGTCTCTGCGCCGGGTTTGGGGGGAGTGTTGATGATGGCTCATCGCCTATATACAGGTTCACCGATCTTGGGTTGGCTACTGGCATTAGTGGTGGCCGTCGTGCTCCCTTCCATGGCTCATGCTCAACTCACGGAATCGCCCATCGGTCGAAAGATTGCAGACATCATTCCGCTGAACAATAAAGTCCGCAGCACGAACCACATCCTTGCCAAGATGACTCTGAAGCCCGGTGTGGCGTTCGATGAACGCGTCGCATCCGATGATGTGGCCAGGCTATTGGCCAGCGGCTGGTTTGCTGCAAATGGCGTAGAACTCAAAACCTCAATTAACAGCGAAGGCGAAGTCACCGTTTGGCTCGAAGTCCGAGAGTTGCAGCAGACCGTCAAGACGATTCAATTCACCGGGCTGGAACACTACAGCGAATCATCACTACTGGAGCTAGTTCGCGTCCGTAAAGGTGCGCCGATGAATCCTGCTGTGAATCGCCAATCAGCAGCGGCAATCACGGCGAAACTCCGCGAAGACGGCCGTTATTATGCGACTTGCACTCTGACGAGCGGTAAGTTTGCCAACGATGAAATCGTAGAGTTCGACATTGTGGAAGGCCCAGTCGTTCGATTGCAAAAAGTTGATTTCCGCGGAAACAGTGGGCAGTTCGAAACGGGTAACGCTCGGCTGAAAACGATCATTAAATCGAGCGGAGCAATGTTTGGCACGCCGACGATCATCACGGGCAAGTTCACACCGCAGGCACTTGAATTAGATCGAAAACTGTTGCTCAACCACTATCACCAGCTTGGTTTTCTCGATTGCGTGATTGATCACGAAGTTCAGCCAACATCTTTCGATCTTAGCACCGTGAAGGTGACTTATCACATTTACGAAGGCAAACCCTACACCGTGCGGAACGTGCGGTTCGAGGGTAACAAAGTGTACGAAGAAAAGAAGTTGCTTTCCTTCACTCTTCAGAAACCAGGAAAGCTCTACGACGAAACGCTAGTGCAAACCGATGCACAATTAGTGTCGAATTACTACGGTCAGGGTGGCTACCGTGTCCAAGTGATTCCGGAGCCGTTTGCGGTACCGGATAAGCCAAACGTAGTGGATGTATGCTATCGCGTTCTGGAACCCATCCGTGATTCTGCAGCGCCAGCAACGACATCGAACGCGAACAGCCGTGGGCAAGCACCGGTACAGCCGGATCGTATTGGTCGCATCTGGATCGTCGGGAACAAATACACCCGGCAGCGAGTCATCTTGAATCAAATGCTCGGAATTGAACCAGGGCAAGTTCTCGACTACAGCAGGCTGAAGTCGGCTGAAGATAACCTTCGTCGGCTGGGGATTTTCGATGGCGAAAACCCACCAACGATCGAGGTCGATCCAGCAAGTCAGGACAAAGAATACAAGGACTTGGTTGTTCGGGTGCAGGAAATGCAAACCGGCCAAGCCGGGATACAAGTCGGCGTGAACTCCAACGCCGGGGTCAGTGGCACGCTGTCTCTCAACCAACGGAACTTCGACATCACGAAGATTCCAACCAGTCTCGATGATGTGCTCGAAGGCAAAGCATTTCGTGGCAACGGGCAAGAATTTCGCCTGACTGCAATGCCTGGGCAAGTCTTTCAACGATACGAAGCCACCTGGCGCGAACCATTCTTATTCGATAGCCGCTTCGGCCTGACAACGAATTTTTATTACGCAGGGCGCGCATTCCCGGAGTACAACGAGAATCGTTACGGCACCCGCATCACGATGGACTATCGCTTTCAAGACAACCCCTATTGGAGTGCGAACTTCAGCACACGTGTTGAAGGTGTGGACGTCAACAGTTTGCCGTTCAACTCACCGCCGAGTATTTCCAGAGACGCTGGTAAGCACTTCCTCCTAGGTCTCCGTGCTGGCATGAGTCGTGATACTCGCGATAGCTTTTTGATGCCGACAACGGGGAGCTTGCTCGACTTTGGAGTTGAGCAAATCTTGGGAAGCTATCAGTTCCAGATCGGTACAGCAGAATACACAAAGTTCTGGACGGTTCACCAAGCCCGTGACGGCGGCTGGAAGGGTGTCCTCGCCTTGCGGAGCCAACTCACGGCGATGGCCGACAACGCCCCCGTGTTTGAGCGGGTGTTTGCCGGTGGCTTCAAGAGTATGCGTGGCTTCCAGTTCCGTGGTGTTGGGCCGTTCGAAGGCGGTTACCACACCGGGGGTACGTTCTCGTTCCTCAATACTTTGGAGTACCAACTGCCATTGGTTGCGAACGAACGGATTCGATTTGTGACCTTCTGCGATCACGGTACGGTGAACAACCGTGTGAGTTTTGACAACTATCGTGTGTCGTTGGGTGTGGGCTTGCGCATTCAAGTGCCAGCATTGGGGCCATTGCCTATCGCACTCGACTTCGGCTTCCCCGTTGTTCGTGGCGCGAGCGACCGCACCGAAATGTTCAGCTTCTATCTTGGCTGGATCGGCGGTCAGTAACGCTGTTGAACGAAATCCGCTTGGCCTTACCATCACGGTATGGCCAAGCAACTACCAGTACACAGCCGAGATACTCACGCCCGCACACCGGATCGTTCCCGGCATTTTCGCCCGAACTACGTGAGCTTTGCAGGTACCTACCAGTGCAACCTCACGTGTGCCCACTGCTGCGTACCGATTGAGTGGACGGATTACCTACCCATTCCAGTAGCCATCAAGTTCCTGGATGAGTGCCACGCCCTCGGCATCCGCACACTTGGTTTCACAGGTGGCGAGCCGTTTCTCTATCCCGAATTTCTGTACACGCTCACCCACCGGGCTGCGGAGCTTGGCTTCCGTTTCGACAAGCTTATGACCAATGGCCTTTGGCCGAGGGATGCAGCCCACGCCCGTGAGGTTCTGATCACGCTGCGTGATGCTGGGTTTACTGGAAAGATCGGTGTGAGTGTTGACAAGTTCCACGGTAACGAGGTCGAACGCCTGGCCGAGTTCTGCTTCGTGGCTCGTGAAGTCTTCGCTGATGACACACTGTTGTCACTGAGCTACGCCAGCCGAGCACCGGAGCAGGGGAAGGAGCCGATTGTGAAACTGGCCAAACTGTTCGATGCCGTGATGGAATGGTCGGAGGTGTTGGGCCGGGAAATCTTGGTGTCTGATGACTTCACCATGACGTTGAACTGGAATCACCTGGCACCGGTCGAACGGGCAGAGTCATTGAAGGTAAATCCTTGGGATGGCAAATGGTTTGAGGAAGATTACTGCGAGGGGCCGGGGCAGGCACTGATCGTCAACCCGCGTGGCGAGGTGAAGCCATGCTGTGGTTTCGCTAGCGATCTTGATCAACTCACCATTGGCAACATTCACACGCAGAGTGCGGCGGAAATTGTGCAGGCAGGGCGAGAGCATCCGGTGGTTGGCCGGATCTTCCGCGAAGGATTATCGTCGATCAAGAACGACATCCTCGCTAGCAATCCGGAGGCCTTCCCCGATGCCACCAGCAACCACTGCTACTTCTGCTGGTACGTGCTGACCCGTGGATTGGTAGCCGGCACACCCGGCGGTGGTGGCAAGGTCGGTGCATGGACGAACGAACTGGTGCAACTTGAAGTGCGCTCAACTCATTGACACCACGCTGCGGTTCTTAATCGATTCCTCACAGGCTTCGATCATCCGTTGAGCGGTAATCGCATCGGCCATCGTGGAAAGTGGTGCGGAACCAAGTCGAAGGCAATCGACAAGGAAGTGCTTCACTTCGTTCATGACACTCCCTTGATACGCCGTATACGTTTGGCTATGGACGAGGCCAGGTTTGATCTCGACGTGATCGCGGTAACTGTAACGCGTGCTACCGGCCGTGCCGATGACTTTGACCATCACCGTCCATGGATCAGCAGCGTGATCGTCCGCTGCGAAGCTGGCACAGAAATGTGCCAAAGCGCCGTTCTTCATGCGCATTTGCACCATCGCAATGTCTTCTTCGCTGTACTCTTTGTAGTGCAATGTCGCTTTCATGGCACAGAGATCGACTGGCTGACCAACCAGATACAGCAAGATGTACGAGTGGTGGGTCAGGATCTGCCGAACCACGCCGGGGTAGCGCTTGGCCACATCTTCCGGATGGTGGATGTTGTACATGACATAGGCAGAGACGATCTTGCCGAGGTCGCCGTTGTCCACCAGTTCCTTGGTGCGGATCATGCTGCTTTCGTAGATGTAGTTGTGCCCTGGCAAACAAACGAGCTGCTTCTTGTCAGCGAGGGTTTTCATCCGCTCGATCTCACCAATATTCATGGCGACCGGTTTTTCTACGAGCACATGCTTGCCTGCGTTCAGGGCCAACTCCGTCAGCTCGCAGTGCGTTTCCAGGTTGGTCAGCACGAACACAGCGTCAATGTCCGGGTCGTTTACAAGTTCCGCCGGTGTACGGTAGTTCTTGCAGCCGAACTCCGTGGCTCGTTGCTCAGCACGATCCTGACTCCGGTTCCAGAGGCCGACGAGCATCGCTCCTGGTACTTTTTTCACCGCGGCCGCATGCAACACTGCAATGTCGCCAGCCCCGAGGAAGCCCACACCGATGGTGTCTTTAGTAAGTTTCGTCATCTGTCCGGTGTCCGATTGGAAGAGATTCAAGCCCGTGAATCAGGCCGCCAAGCTACAATAGGAGTTTCTGTTTGAGGTGAGGCGATGCCTGTTGATTGGCTGCCATTGGTCGAGTTCATTCGCAAGAACAACGACTTCCTGCTGATGACGCACATTCGACCGGATGCCGATGGCTTGGGGTCTCAACTGGCCCTTCACGATGCACTAGTGTCGATGGGAAAGCGATGCCGAGTGGTGATTGCCAGCACGCTGCCGCCACGGTATCGCTTCCTCGATCAGGAACGAAGAATTATCGAGGAGTTTACTCCCTCGAACGCGGAGCAGTTCCGCACAGCCGGGGCCATCATCGTCATGGACACTGGCACATGGAATCAACTCGGCGACTTCGGCCCGTTCATGAAATCGATGAGCGTACCCAAAGCTGTGGTCGATCATCACCGTACGCAAGACGACTTGGGTGGCCAACAGTTTGTGGATGTTTCAGCGGAAGCAACAGGTCGCATGGCCTACGAGATCATCTGTGCTTTAAACGTGCCGATTTCGCAGAAGGCCGCACACAACATGTTCATGGCGCTCGCGCTGGACACCGGCTGGTTCCGTCACCCGAATACTACTGCCGCGAGTTTCGCATTGGCCCATGAGTTGGTTAAAGCCGGTGCCAATCCACCACCGCTCTACGAGCAACTTTTTGAATGTGCACCAATGGCTCGGCTCCGACTTCTTGGCAAAGCATTGGAACGCCTGACAACCCGTTTCAACGGGCAGGTTTGCTACACCGAGGTTTACCTGAAGGACTATGCCGACACGGGAGCCGTACCTGGCGATACGGAAGATTTGATTAACTATCCACGTAGTGTTGACGGTGTTGAAGTGGCGCTCAGGTTCATCGAGCAGCCCGAAGGCGGCACCAAGATCAGCTTCCGCGCCCGCAGTAAAATCGATGTATCTAAACTGGCAGAGCAGTTTCAAGGGGGCGGGCACAAACTGGCTAGCGGTGCGCGCGATGACCGTGATCTGCCTGCCGTACGAGAAGCGGTGTTGGCAGCGGTGGAACTGGCACTCAAAAACGCACCTCTCACTTCTTCCGCCAAACTTGATCGTCCGTGAGCTTGAGTTCAGCAAAGCGGTGCTTGATCTGATCGTAGTACCGTTTGGCATCGAGCGGATAGCCAGCAGTTGGCACGAGGTCCGGCACTTGCTTGGCCCAATAGGTGTTGAATTGCGTCATGCACACTTCGCGGATGTACTTGCAAACCATTGATGCCAACGCCACGGCTAAGCTTTCGCCATCGGCCCGTGGGCGGAACACGATGGTGATAGAACGCCCGCCACCCTCCATCCGGTAGCGGCTTTCTTCCGCACGTTCCAGCTCAGGTATCACGTCGAGTGCAGGAAACGCAACTCGCAGGAACTCCGCGTAGTACGTCCGCCCGCCTTGTTTGTCGCAGAACAGAATCAATGGATCCGTGCCAGGCACGGTATCCATCATCGACTTCAACAGTTCCATCAGGCCGTTGCTCAGCAGAGAGGCTTTCGATCCCGTGGCATCCACTACCTGATTAAACCACGGCGTTGGCGTGACAATCGCCACGGGTGCAAGGCACTGACAGCCCGTTGGCAGTGAAAACAAGAAGTGCTCGCGGTCGTTCTTGAGCATCGCAGGTGTGCTGGCCATCGGCAATTGGGTCGAAGGATCAAACCACTTCTCGCCACTCAATTCGTCGTAACTCCAAGCTGGAAGAATCAACTTGAGCAAAGCGCCAACACTCATCGCCTGCCAACCGAAGGCACCGAACAGCCCACGCTCAAGCCGTTCCAGAGCATTCACGCCGTGGTAGACCTTCTTGGAATCGTCAATCACCAGGCGTTGATCGCGGCCCCAGCGGCCTCCCGCTTTGCGCACCACTCGTCGAAGTGCTTCCCATCCGGCAAGGTCTTCCAACGGCAGTTGCACCGCGACGGCAGCCTGCAGCAACGGGCCAAGGTTTGGGCCATATCCTGCTTCGTCGAAGCCTACCGTCCAGGGCATGGGTTAGTACTCTTCGACGAGGAGTTCGCCGGTGGCTTCAAACCAGCCAGCACGGTCGATCTGATAAAAGCCCTGCGATTCAGTGGCAAGAAACTTGACGAGAAACTCGCAGGCCCGATCCACCAGTGCATCATTCGAGTGGCTGACGGGCTTGCGCACTGTGATAAGTTGAGCGGTGCGGATCACTCGGCCCATCAGTGCTGTGGAGTGCGGGCTGTGCGTAGCGGTTTCCAACTCGGCGGCGTAGCTGTCCAGATCGCCGCGCAGTTTGTCTTCTTTGGTGAGGAAGCGGGCTAGGCCAAGCGGTGAAGTCGGATCATCCAAAATCAGCTCGCCAGTCGTCCAGCCAAGGGTGTCGCCTTTAAAATGTGGCACGACGTGATAACCCCCATCGTGCAGGGCTGCGGCCATCCGTGCCGGAGGGATTTCTTCAATCGTTGGGCAAAAAACACGAAGCCACATAGTTCATCTCAAAGGTCTATCTATTAGGAACAAGGTAGACATCCACGCAGTATTCGTAGTAATCAAAGCGCTGCTTTCGGAACTGTTTTTTCAACGTGGCGTGTTCACGGAGCCACTCAGCTAGTTCTTCATGAAGTGGATTTCTCCCACGAGTCACCACAATCCAGATCCGCCCCGGTTGCTTCTGCATCTCCTGAATCATGTCCACGGCATCTGGGCAGTTGATGTACACCGCTTAGCTTGGCACGTATTGATTCAACACCGTGCAGTTATACCCCGAAAAACGATCGGTGGGCAAAGTTCGCTCGGTCACGTAGGCCCCGGCCCGGCGTAAGTCGTAGCTCGAGCCATCATTGAAATAGCTGGCGAGACTTGGCTGTGGGAGCATGCAAACAACGGCGATGAAGCCAAAGGCCAAGGGCGTCGAAGTTTTTGTCAACTGCTCCACGATCATTTCCACGGCCACGGCTGCGGCTAACACCATCACCAACGCCAAAGGAAAAAGATAATCGGCATGAAACGGCACCACTAGCGGTAATGCCACAGCTTGAACGACCCAAACGGCCATGCAACCCAACCAAAAAAGATCTGTCGCCGTGCGTCGGTGCACTATCCGCATGGCACCTAGCCCAGCAAAAACGAACGTCGGCCAGCCAATCAACTGTACGGCACTTTGCAGCGCCGCGACGGACGAGGGGCTCCAGGATTCTGCTTGCATCATGTTGCCTGTAAGCGGTCGCACTCGAATAAAGTAGTCCACGACGACGGAGACATTTGCGAGTACAAGAACGATCAGTCGTGTTCGATTTAACTTCTGCTTCTTCCAACAGGCAGCAACTTCACCAAGGAGCAACACGCCAAACAGCGGGGCACATATCGTGTGCGAAAGTACAGCAAACGCACCCAAGACACACGCAACAAAGAGTAGCCCGAGTGAATTGCGTACGGAACTGAGCATTCCAACGCACAAGGCCAGACTGGTGAAGATGAACCCGAACGCGTAGAAGCGAAACTGCTGCGATTGAAAGAGATGCTCGGGCCAAAGCAGAAGCAGGAACCCAACGATGAGTGAGACCCGAAGTCCGGCACTGTGCCAAAGGAGAAGCACGATCAGCGGGATACTGAGAGAACCAGCGACAGCGGAGAGGACACGTGACCCGAATTAGACGTGCCAAAGAGCCGACAGCCAAGCTCGTGCAGCCAGAACGAAAGTGGGATGACCTTTGGTAGCACGCTCATCTCTGGCGGGTGCAGCGATGGTGCCGTCATCGTCTCGACTTCGATCTTGGTGTAGCCCTCGTCGTTTGCAAAACTCCAGTCACCTAGTCGTGCAAAAGCGTGGCCCCGGCAAGGATCAAAAAGATCACTTTCCAGAGCCACGGTTGAAGTTTCAGATTCATGCCGACAGCTTAGTACACGCCGACCACGGTGCCACCTGCGAGTTCGGCAAACGGCCGCACGCCACTGACGCCGTCCCACGGATACTTATCAAATGGCTTTTCGCGTTCACCTTCGTCACGTTCTGGGAAGCGTGGTACGAAGAACTCTTTGGTGAGTGTGGTAAGTAGTACTCTGCCTGTACTGCCGTAAGGCACAAGTTCGTCAAAGTTCTTTGGGTCCACGACTTCGATCACTGCACGAGGCTGAGGTGCGTAGTACGAAATCTTGAAGCCATCTTCGGGGCCGATGGGCTTGGAACAAGCCAAACCCATGAGAGTGTTGCCGTAGGTTGGTGTCATGTACACTTCGCCGTTGTCCAGCATCTCTTCGTAGGCTTCTCGTGTGAACTGTGGAGTAAACTCCGTTCCGCCGCTGAAGATACCAATGATGCCGGCGTTTTTAATGCTGCGAAGACCACCGCTTGGAATTGGCTTACCAAGTGCCCGGTACTTATCTTCGAGCTTGCCGTTACGAATGGCTTCGTCGAGGGCCGCGAGTAGTTTCGGTGTTGTGAACATGCACTTGATCTCGTGCCCGCCAGCCAACACGGTCAACGCCTGATCGATACAGTGATCTTTATAGGCCTGGGCCTCGGCGATCTTCCGCTCTTTCAAGCACTTCACCACATATCGTGGGTCGAGATCGACACAGAACGAAATGCCGCCACGATACTGGGCGAGGTGCTCAATCGCCAATCGCAAGCGTCGTGGCCCACTTGGCCCCAGCATGAGCCAGTTGCTACCACGCGGGAAACTGGCGTCAGGCAAGGTATCCGACATCATTTCGTAGTCGATCTTGAAGTCGTCGATAACGATCCGGCTCTTCGGCAGACCCGTCGTGCCACCGGTTTCAAACACATACACACCACGGTCGGCATAGGCTTTGGGTACCCACTTGCGAACCGGTCCACCACGCAGCCAGTCGTCCTCAAAGATCGGGAATTTCTTGATGTCGTCGAAGCTCTTGAGATCGGTCAACGGGTTAAAGTCGAACGATTTGGCTTTGTGCAGCCAGAACGGGCAACCGGTCTCTGGGCTGAAGTGCCACTTCACGATGTCGATAAAGTGTGCATCAAGCTGCTTTTTTGCGTTGGTGATCTTCTCGGCCAGCGTCGCGCCGGTCACGGGAATTGGTTTGCCTGGGGTGTCGATCATCCGAAATTGCCTCGTTGGGGGTCGGTGTGAAGCTATGGCAACATCATAGTCACCGCAGAAAACGCTAGACAAAAACAGAACGCTAAATACCTCCTGGTCAAACCGGTTATTTTCAGCGTCTTGTGTCTCGCCTGTTTTCACACACCACTCCACGAGACGCAGCGAGACACAGCGAGACAGTATGGACGAACTTGAAGAATGATCAATCATCGCCCAGTCGTTAGACATTTTCTTAGCTGGAGCTGGCTTATCCTGCCGTT
>JBBRME010000132.1:0-11968 GCA_038230995.1 Gemmatales bacterium | reverse complement strand
CCTGCGCAACTTCCGTTTCAATTCCAACCCAAACAAGGCGTTCCGTGCTGCTGTGCCGGTCGTCAGTGTTGGCAATCTCTCCGTGGGTGGCACGGGCAAAACAGTCTGTGTTGAGTGGATTGCAAAACAACTCCGCGACGGCGGCCACGCCGTGACGATCCTGAGTCGGGGCTATGGCAAAGGTGCCTCTTCGCAGAACGACGAAGCGCTGATGCTGGAAGCCAACCTGCCCGATGTACCACACCTGCAAGGGGCAGATCGTTCTTCGTTGGCCCGCATCGCCGTCGAGGAACTCGAAGCCGAGGTACTTGTTCTGGATGATGGGTTTCAACATCGTCAACTTGCTCGCGAGCTGGACATTGTGCTGCTGGATGCAACCCAACCAACGGTAAGCCAATGGCCGTTGCCGCGCGGCACCTGGCGGGAGCCGTTCAGCAGTTTGCGTCGTGCCCATACGGTGATTCTCACACGCTGCGATCAAGCATCACCACAAGCAGTTCAGGAACTTGAGGAACGACTCCGCTCGCGATACCCGAATTTACCGATTGCCAAGGCCATTCACGCAGCGACAAGTCTTGTTGGTGTGGGTGACACCGAAGTGTCAGTCGAACAACTGAGCGGGGCCAATGTGCTGGCTTTCTGCGGGCTGGGTCACCCCGAAGCGTTCTTTGCAACCGTGCGTTCCCTTGGTGCGAATGTCGTAGACAGCCGGGTGTTCCCGGATCATCACAAGTACACCAGAAGCGATGTAGAAGCTCTGTTGGCTTGGGCAATGAAGTTCCCCGAAACGACCCTCGTTCTCACGACACAAAAGGACTTGGTGAAGATTCAATTACCCGATTTGGCCAGCCGACCACTTTGGGCCGTGCGTGTGGAGATGAAGTTCCTGAGCGGTGAAGCCGCCTTGAAAGAAATGCTGCAAGCATTACCGATACAAGAGAGAACCGAGGACGACGAATGAAGTCCGTCGTCGTGTTTCTGCCCAACTGGATTGGTGATGTGGTCATGGCCACACCGGCCATCCGTGCCCTCACCAAAAAGTATCCGCAAGCAACTTTCACTGCTGTCTGCAAGCCCTATGTCTCGGCCACGCTCGAAGGCGCACCCTGGTTCCAGCACACCGTCCACTTCGACAAACGCGGGGCCAAGCACGTTCGTTTTCTCGGTGCCTTAAAGCAACTTCGCAAGTTGAAACCCGAACTCGCAGTGTTGTTCCCCAACTCCTTCACTCCTGCGTTGCTCACTCGCCTTGCCGGTGCCAAAGAAGTCATCGGCTTCGCCAGATATGGTCGCGATGCATTGCTTTCCAAGCGGCTCTATTGCCTGCGTGCTTCCTCTGGCAAACCACGCCCGCACCCGGCGATGCTCGACTACAACCGCTTGGCCATGGCTGCAGGGACACCCGACCCCGGCTACAAGATGGAGTTGTTCACCACGGCCGCCGATGATGCCCAAGCCGAGGCATACTTCAAGAAACAAGGTTGGACACCGTCATCAACCGTCATCGGGCTGAACTCCGGCGGGGCGTTCGGCTCTTCCAAGCATTGGCCCAATTCGTCGTTCGCAGAACTGGCACGGCGGTGCGCTGAACGTGGCTGGAACGTGGCCATGTTGTGTGGCCCCTCGGAACGGGCGACAGCACTCGACATCGTGGCTCAGGCTCTGCACCCGAACGTGCGCAGCGTGGCTGAGGAAAACCTCTCCATTGGCTTCACCAAAGCCATGGTGCAGAAGCTCACAGGCTTCGTCACCACCGACAGCGGCCCCCGGCACTTCGCCGCCGCCTTCGGCATCCCTGTGGTCACACTCTTTGGCCCCACCCATCAGGAATGGACGACCACGAACTTTGACCTTGAGGAAGCCATCCAGAAAAGAGTACCCTGTGGCCCGTGTCAGTTGCGTGTCTGCCCGCTCGACCACCGCTGCATGACAACACTGACCCCCGCCGAAGTGTTCGAGCGGCTTGAACGGGTTTTGCACCGTCAGGAGAGACGACGTGCCGGATAGGACTCCGCTATCGCCAAAGGATTGGCTCGTTCCGCTGAACGCACCCAAGCCAACTCCCGTTGTTGTGCCACCAACACCTGTGGTTTTACCGGCTGCACAGGCCGGCCTGTTCGTGGTGCATCCACGGTATCGGCAGTGGCTCGCCAAGTGCGGGCTGACCAACCCCGATGCGGTGCTGTCGCTGGTTGGTGAAGTCGTCGGTGGCCACGCCAATCGGCACGTCCGCATCGTCACATTGAACTCCGGCAACATTGAGCGACAAGCCTACCTCAAGCGCGAGCATCGCGTCGGCTGGCGAGTCCGCTTCAAGAATCGGCTGGCTGGTTTTGGTGCCGTGTCTCGCAGTGAGCGCGAAGCCATGATGCTGAGCCAACTGGAGACCGCGGGGCTACCGGCCCCGCAGTGGTTGGCCTACGGCGAAGATGCCAACGGCAAAGCATTCCTATTGGTGGAAGAAATCCCGGCTGCCATGTCGCTGCTGGAGTACCTCCACGAGTACCGTTTGGAACCAGCAGACCGGCGTTTGCTGTGCGAACGCCTAGGGCGTTTCCTCGCGGAGTTCCACAACGCCGGGTTTACCAACCCAGACCTCGCCGCCAAGCATGTGCTCATTCAACCTCGAAGCCAACACTTCACACTGATCGACTGGCCTTCGGCACCGCTGCCGTCGAAACGGCTTTCAGAATCGGCCTGTCAGAACGACCTCGCCAAATTGAATGCAGCACTGCCAGAGTCGTCGTTTGATGCACGAGATCGGCTCCGTGTTCTTTGGGCCTATCGCCGCACACGCACGTTCTCAACGACTGTGCCTTCGCAGCGATTCACAAAGATGGCACAGGACATTCAGACCCGTTCTGTCTCGTTCAAAGAGAAATCTTCCATCGCTTTGCAAAAGGCACTGAACGAACCACAACGGTTGGTTTGGCTGGCCGACGATGCGGTGGTCACTACCCCGGAAGTCGCGGAGCAATGGCCGACACCTGCGGTGGTGGCACCGTTTTATCTAACATCAGACAAGCAGTTTCTTCACCAGGAAACCTTACTGACACCCGATGGTCAGCGGGCCACACTGCTCCGCTATCGCACCTCGGCTCCACTGCACCGTCTTGTGGCTAATCTTCGTGAACGCAACTGGTTGGCCCCGGCTTGTGAGCAAGCCCGTGTGCTGTTGCAACTCGCCCGGCACAACGTGCCCGCCCCACGCCTGCTGGCTTTCGGCCAACGGTTGACATCGTGGGCTAAAGCCGATTCGTTCGTGCTGTTCAACAACACCGAAGATGCGATCGCCTGGAACGAGTTGAAGAACGACGGCAAATGGTGCCAACAACTTGGTGCTTACACCCGACAACTGCATCTCGCCGGGCTGCGCTGGTGCCTTGCAACTCTCAGTCAGTCCACTCGACCACTCGTTGGCCAAGCGGATGACCTGCTGAGTTTGCAACTCACTTCACCGGAATTCGTCGTACGTTGCAAACGGCTCAAGACAGCACAAGCCGAGCGAAATCTGCTGGCAGTTGCGTTGCTTCTGACCCCGCACGCTCGCCAGTTGGTGGTGGACGGGTATCATCACGGGTTGGGAAACACAATCGACAAGCGACATGAGGCGGCGGCGTGAAGTTGGTGCAGGAACATCCCGATTGGGCCGAGTACGCCGGGGCCAACTGGCTCCGCGAAATCATGTCGGTATCGGCAACGGATCGAGAGCACCGCAAGCAGGGTCGGGCCATCGGGCGCTGGACAATCACGCATCCGACTCGCCCATCGCTTGTGGTCTTTCTGAAGCGGCACTTTGAACTCCCGTTTCTCCATCGACTGATGAGCCGAGTGCGACCCAACCGCGCGTGGTCGCCAGGGTTGCAAGAATGGCAGCACTTGGCATGGGCGAAGGAAAGTGGATTGCCGGTGCCGGAAGTTTTGGCAGGCGGAGAGATACGTGAGCGTGGTCTGGGTCTTCAATCGTTCCTCGTGTTGAAGGAGTTGGATCAGCAGGAGCCATTGCACATCGCCGTGCCGTTGGCACAAGAGAAGCTGACGACGGAAGATTTTGCGAACTGGAAACACGGGCTGATGATCGAACTCGCCCGGTTGTGCCGGGAGCTACACCGCCAGCACCACTACCACAAAGATCTCTACTACTGCCACTTCTATGTCCACATGGATGACATCGAAAACGCGCCCGCAGCATGGACCAACCGCGTGACGATGATCGACTTTCATCGCCTACAGAAGCATCGCTTCGCCCGCACCTGGCACTTGATGAAAGACTTGGCCCAACTGTTCTACTCGTCGCACTTACCCGGCATGACGGAAGAGGATCGCCAACTGTTCTGGCAGGAGTACCGCAGTGGCAACTGGGGATCGACCAAACCACCCGCCGCCTCACTGTTGCGTTGGATCCACTGGAAAGCAGCCCGTTATCAGGCCCATCACGACCGCAAGCAAGCCCGCCGTGCCACCCTTCAAACTGCGGCACCATGAATATTGCCCTGTGTTATGAGTCCGTACTGCCGGCCCGTGGCGGAGCCGAAACGTACATCGGCGATCTCTCGCGTCGGCTTGATCAGGACGGCCACGAAGTTCATCTCTACGCCTGCCGGTGGGACGCCACGGCACTCCCCAAGTCGATGGTGTTCCATCAACTGCCTGCAGTCACTGGCCCACGCTTTCTGCGGCCGTGGCGCTTCGGACAAGCCGTTGAAGAGGCACTGCGCGGGGCCAAGCACGATGTCACCGTAGGCTTCGACAAGACCTGGGGGCAGGATGTGCTGTACCCACAAGGTGGGCTGCACGCGGCCAGCCAACGCCACAACCGCCGTAAGGAACGCACCGGCCTTCGCCGGTTTTTTGCCACAGGGTTGAAGTACTTCGACTTGGCGTTTCACTCGTTCCGCAAACTGGAGCAGAAGCAATATGCCAGCGGGTTAGGCTCAACGGTCATCGTCAACAGTGCCATGGTTCGCAAGCACTTCGAGCAGTACCTGCCGCATGCTCCGGCCCCCGTGGCTGTGGTTCACAGTGCGATTGACCCCAAGCGATTTACAGAACCAAACCGAGAAGCGATACGCACTGCCGAACGACTGAGTTGGAACGTGCCTGCCGATGAACCCGTCGGGCTGTTCGTAGGCATGAACTATCGGCTCAAGGGATTGGAACCACTGATCCGGGCATTGGTGCATCTACCGAATGAGTTGCGGTTCACCCTCGTGGTCGTCGGGCATCCGAAGTTTGAGAAGTACCGCAAGCTGGCCGAGCAACTTGGTGTGGCACATCGCATCCGTTTTCTCGGTCATCGCAACGATCCAAAATCGACGTACCACGCAGCCGACTTCCTGATTCATCCGACGTTCTACGATCCCTGTTCACTGGTCGCCCTCGAAGCCTTGGCCTGTGGCCTACCCGTGCTGACCACACAGTACAACGGTGCCAGCGAATTGCTGGACGTACCGAGTAATGGACTTGTGATCGACGACCCGCACGATGGGCCAGTACTCGCCAAGGCCATCAGTGCGATGGCAGATCAGAATTATCTTGGACAAGCACGCCCCGCCGCACTGGCCGCCGCCCAGCGCTGGACCTTCGAGATGCACTACGCCGCACTGATGGACGTGTTCCATCAAACAGCCCAGCGGAAGAATTCGTTTTGATCGGCTGAGATGATCGACTAAACTTGTACCAAAACTGCTCTACTTGGCGTATTGCTTTTTTTCTACCGGGTCGAAGGCGTCTTTACCCGATTGAACACCACTTGTTTGGGAGCGTTTATGAAGATGAGACTCTGTTCTCTTGGCTGTTTTGTCCTCGTTGGCTGCGGTGGATCGCACGATTCACCGAACGCCACCAGCACGGTCAATTCGGTGGAGAGTAGTACCGTTGAAGGTAAGAACAGCATCACCGTTCCGAACATGACTTGAGGGGCTTGTGCCGCCTCCGTGCGAGGCGCTCTGACCAAAGACAATGGCTTCTCGAATATCCGCACCGACATCTCGAACAACACGTGTAGCTTCGACTACGACAAGAGCGATGCGGAACTGAAAATCAAACTCGACGAGTTGGCTAAAACGAACTCACACCTCAGTGAGTGGAGCAAAAAAACGAATTGAGTGGGCAATGACATCAACGTCAAAGTAGCAGTGCGTGTCAGCCGGATCACGGGTCGAACGGCTGACGCAGATCTACACCACTCAACCTGATTTCATCCGACGAGACAAATCCAGGTTTAGCTCCAGCAAATTGACAAGCACTACACCGGTAGTGCTTGGCCGCACGAAGCAGCACTCCACAAGATCGTTTACCTCGAGCGGTTCGTGGAGTCGACGTGCTGGTTGTGCTTGTCTGTAAGTTGTGGTTCTGTAGAGTCGGCGTACTGCCTGCGATAGGAGACGAATCAGTTGACGGAAACAATTTAAAATAAACGACTTAGGTCATCAGTCTGCTTTAGCTGGTGCATAAACCGGTGCGGTTGTGGAAACACCTGCCGCTCCAAGCGTTCAGGTTTCACCGTAAGCCGCACTGGTGTTCCGCCCTTGTTGTTGTTCCACCGAATTCATTGGATGGCCCCACGTACACCCGACGATTCGCAACCACTTCGTATTGCCAATCGTCGGGCAGAATTGTCGAGTGCCGGCACAGTTCACGTCCTTGCTACCGCAGGTTCAAGGTGCTCGTCCACTGAACCGCATCTTGTGAAGTAACGTCGTATTTTAGGCCAGGTTCTTTCGCAGGATGGATCAATTAATCTCGTCGAAAAAGTCGTGCACCTTGATCCCAACGATCCTGTCCAGCACGCCACCGATCCGGTTGGCGATGAACCATTCCCGACCTTTACCACCTTTGATAAAGTCAGCCGCTCGGTCATCGAATACCGTTTTGGCAGGTCCGGACGCGATCAGGAACACGTTGCCGTTTGAACGCGGACCTGTGCCGGTACCCCGGATGTTGGCCACTCGCTGATTGCAGGCTCTAACGGTTGGCTCGTCCAAGTGAACTCCGTGCAGGGCATTGTTACTCTGATCAAATGTGCTTGAGTAAAAAGCCACAACCGAAGTCGCACCCATCGGGCGACGGGCACGACTTCGGTTGTGGCTTTGTCGAGGTGATTACTTCTTCGTGTTGAACAGCCGCGTCAAAGCTAGAACATCCAGCGTGTAGTTGCCGTCGTTCGAGGTGGCTTCGATCTTCAGCCCGATGATCGGAGCCATGTTGGCGTTGGTGGCCGTGGTATTCGCAGCCAAGATAGCCTTGAGTTCTTCACTCATGCGGAAACTGACCATGATGGTACCACCATGGACGGTTGCCTGAGATTGGATGCTGTAGGTCTTCCCACCGACGGTAAGGCGGAACGACGCGCCATCGAACAACTGAGCAACACTCTGGCCGTCCACAATCCCGCTTTGATTCAGGTCGATGTGGAACGACACCGTGCCGTCCTTGGCAACGTTCAGCGCGCTCTGCGTCTTCGCGGAGCCCAGCAGCGGCTTAGGAGTAATCTTGGCCGTCGTTGTGGTCACCAAGTCGAGGGCATAGTTGCTAGCGTCGTATCCGCTCAAGGTCGTGCCGGCTAAGGTCACCGTCCAGGTGCCGACGTTCTTACTCGCGAAACTCGCCGTGCCCCCCGTCAGGCTCACGACGTCGGTGCCGAGGACGCCGGTGAGCGACCTTGTTAGCACTGTGGCGGAGACGTTGCCGTCATAGACTTTGTTGGCGGCTGTGAAGCTACCGGTGATGTGCCGGGCGTTGATCTGAATGGCAACGTCGCCGCTCTGATCTTTGTAGTTGCTATTGCCAGTGAAGATCCAGTGCGCTGTGCCACCCGGTACGTTCTTGTACGTATCGCCCAGAGCGAGCGTTCCGGCGTTTTCCCCGCCCACGCCCGATGCCGAACCGGTCGCACCGTGGAAAGCCGCGTCGTAGATACCTGTATAGCCGTTCACGGTCACCGTGGCGTCGGCCTTGTTGATGACGATGGCGACCGCAGCACCATCGCTGGGGTTGTGGTTGGCATCGCCAGCGTAGTGGGCAGTAACGTAGTAGGTGCCTGCGTTTGTCTGGTCGGCCACACCCGTCCCGTCGCTGTTTGCTGAGTACGTCAGCGAAGTCGCAGTCGTGTTGAGGCCGACGGCACCAGTGACCGTGCCCGAGCCGCCAATCTGGACGGTGCGGTTGTACGTGAATGGACCAGCACCGAACGTCGTGGTTACGGATGCGGCCTTGGCGATGGTGAAGCTTTGAGAGACGGCCGGTGCCGGTTCGTAGTCGATATTGCCAGCCTGGTTCGCCGTGATGGTAGCACTGCCAGCCCCGGTGATGTGGGCGTACCACACACCATTGACTTGCTGGACGCTTGCGTCACCGCTGGCGGTGAAACTCACAGGCAAGCTGGAAGTCGAAGTCGCGCTAATTGCAAAGTCGGCATCGCCATAAGTCCGGTTGTCCAGACTTGTGAAGGAGATACTTTGCAGCTTGCGGAGTTCGACGGCACCGATATCTGGTGCCGTGATGTTTCGTGCAGAACCGCGTTGGTCGGTGTAGACGTAGAAAGAGTTATCTCCCTGATCGAGTGCCGAGCTTCCCGCCATCGGGGACATCGTTGCTGTTAGCCCGCCGTTGTTTTTGAGTACGTCGAGCTTGGGATCGCCGGTGATCGTGTTCAGGAGATTGTTCGTACCGCTGAGGTTGAACACGGAGGGAATGACGTTGGTCGAGCCGCGAGCTTCGGACGAACCACCGTTGATCACATGGATAACGAAGTTGCCAAAGCCAGCACCACCAACGATGCTGTTGTTGAGCGTAGCGACTGCCTTGTTGCCCCCGCCGTTGCCGAGGCTCATGATACTCCCGAAACCGGGATTCCCCCCGACGGAAGAGAACGTGCTGAAAGTGGCTCTGAGTGTCCCGTTGTAGTTGAACACTTCACTGCCGTAGCCAGCTCCCGCTTCATTACGAGCACCATTGAGGCCACCGTTGGCAGTGTTGCCGGTCAACGTACTGTTACTGATGTCTACAGATCCCGAATGGTTGAAGATCGCCCCGCCCATGCCAGCCCCGCCACCACTACCGCCGCCGCTACCGTTGCCACCGCCGAACCCACCGGTTCCTGGGGTGCCGAAGTAGGATCCACCACCGGCTCCACCGCCGCCACCACCGAACCCACCGTTGCCGCCTCTTTCTCCGGTTCCGTAGTTTCCACCACCGCCAACGCCGCCACCGCCGCCAAACCCACCGTGACCGCCCGCCCCCTTGCTCAGAGTAATGCCAAAGCTGGAAACAAGCTGTCCGCCACCACCTCCGCCGCCGAAGCCGCCGTTGCCGCCGTCGCCACCGAACGAGCCACCCACACCGCCATTGGGCCCGCCGCCTTTGCCGCCATTTTCCGGCAATCGAACACCTGAATATCCGCCATCCTCACCGAGCCCAGCACCGCCGTCGCCTTGGGCAGTACCGCCACTTCCGCCATTGCCACCTTGAGCTTTGTTCCCGGTCAATGTGCTGTCCAATATTGTCACAATGCCGTCGTTGAAGATCGCACCACCGAAGCCAGCAGCGCCACCGCCGCGGCCGTCGCCGCCCTTGGCTAAGCCACCTGTCAGCGTTACTGCTCTGAAAGTGACGTCAGCGTTGGCACCAATGAAGAAGAGGCGGAATGCCGCGGCAGTGGAGTCTCGGGAGATGGTGATGCCCTTGGTCAGGCCCGTCTCGCCGTCGATCGTTAGATTGGTGCCCTTGATGAACAAGCCCGATGGGCCTGGCATTGTCGAACCAGCCGACAGGTCATTGACGAACGTCGTCAATTTGATGGTCTGGCCGTCGATGGCACTGGAGAACTGGATCGTATCGTTGCCATCGCCGGTGTCGCCGAGATCGGTCGTCGTCCTGTTGACGCTAGAAGCGATCGCTTCGCGAAGCGATACCAGCCCATCCGAAGCAACAGTATTATCGAGCAAACTGTTGACGGTAAGAATGGCAGGTGTTGTACGATCCTCCAACGTCTCCATTCCGAGTTTGTTCCGGCGTAATCCGCTGCCAACTTTTGATTCTGTGTTGAACTTTCGGCCAAGCCAGTGCGTGAAGAACATCTTGAATAACTCTCAGTTGATGGGAAGTTGAGTGCAGGAACGGAAGCGACCGCGAAAACCTTTCACGGGATAGACGAGAATGTGAAAATAATGTCCCGGCCTGTCGGATAGCGGACTCTAAAATGATGACATGGATGTGACCCGGCAGAGCTTGCTCCTTCGAGTGCAGACCGGCGAATCCAACGCTTGGAAGGACCTGACGGATCTGTATCGCCCTCTGATCATCGGCTGGTTGAATCGCCGAGGCGTCCCGGCGAGTGACCTCGAAGATCTCAGCCAAGAAGTCCTGCTTAGCGTGGTCAAGCACCTACCCGCATTTGAGCACTCTGGCCAACGCGGTGCTTTCCGAACCTGGCTCCGCACGATCCTTTGCAGTCGCACCGCTGATTACTGGCGGGGCACCAACGCGGGTCCCCTGGCCTCCGGTGGCAGCGGTGCAACTGCCGCGCTCCTGGAAATCGCCGATCCCGATGGCGAGTTGAATCGGCAATGGGATGAAGAACACGATCGCTACGTACTGCAATGCCTCATGGACTTGGTCGAAGAGGAGTTCGAACCGATGACGCTGCGGGCTTTCCGTCGTGTGGCCATCGATGGCATCAGCGGTGCTGAAGCGGCCAAGGAACTCGGGCTGTCCGTGGCCGCAGTTTATGTGGCGAAATCGCGCGTCCTCAATCGCATCCGTCAGGACGCGGAAGGACTCATCTATTAATGTTGTGTAAGGTTTTGCGTCCGCTTGGCGTTTCTGATTTGGGAAGTTGCAAAGCTCTACGTTTTGACGAGTCACGACAAAGGAACAGATGCACCATCCGAGCGGCGATGAATTGCTAGCCTTGTCCCTCGGCCATCTGGCCGAGACGGAACTCGCTCGCGTCTCCACGCACCTCTTCGAGTGTCCAGCATGCTGCCAACGCATTGATGAACTCGCAACCGACGACCGCTTATTGAGGCGACTCAAGGATGGTAGGCGTGACGAAGAAGACCCGCTGGTCGGTCAGGTTCAGCGCCGCTCTGCGGTGAGGGCCTTGCGCAAGTCAAACGAATCCAGCTCGGGCGGGCCTGATCACGATCCTGCCATTCTTCCCATCCCTAAAGAGATCGGCGAATACGAGATCCTCTGCGAGGTCGGACGCGGCGGCATGGGAGTGGTCTACAAGGTACGCCACCGTGGCCTTCAACGTCTGGCGGCGTTGAAGATGATCCTCGCTGGTGAATACGCTTCGCGTGCGCAAGGAGTACGGTTTCGGCTGGAGGCGGAGTTGGCCGCGCGTGTGCAGCATCCCAACATTGTGCAGGTCTTCGAAATCGGTACCCACGAAGGTCGGCCATTCCTCGCGATGGAGTGGGTCGAAGGTGGTAGCCTGGCGGACAAGCTGGACGGCAAACCTTGGACACCGACTGAGGCAGCGAAACTCATCGAGACACTGGCCAGGGCGATCCATGTGTCACACAGCGAAGGCGTCGTGCACCGTGATCTCAAACCGGCCAACATCCTCCTGACGAGCGGCGGCACTCCCAAGATTGCCGACTTCGGCTTGGCCCAACCCCTTGTGAATTGTGCGACTTTGACGCAGACCGGCTTCCTCATCGGCACACCGGAGTACATGTCGCCCGAGCAGGCCTCCGGAAATCGCGTGCTCGTGGGGCCAGCAACGGATGTTTATGCACTTGGTTTGTTGCTCTATCAGCTCTGCACCGGCCAACTGCCATTCCACGCGGCCAACACAATCGAATTGCTACGGGCCGTGACATCCAACGAACCAGTGCGGCCACGCCGCTTACAACCCCGCCTCCCGCACGATCTAGAAGCGATCATTCTGCACTGCCTGGAGAAAGAGCCTCACCGCCGCTACTCAACTGCCCTCGAACTCGCCGAGGACTTGAGCCGT
>JBBRME010000131.1:0-12060 GCA_038230995.1 Gemmatales bacterium | reverse complement strand
GCCGAAGTTGTGGCGATTGCCGACCATCGAGCGGTACCAACTTGGGCGGAGGCGCTAGCGTCACACTGTGCCAAGCAGTGACGTCGTCATTCGCGCGCAGGCGGAACCGAAAGTTCTTGGGGATACGGTGCGGCTCGAGCCGAGCCGTGGCTTCGGCGTAATTCTTACGCTTATCGCTTTCGGTAACGCCAACCGGTTCTTCGAAGAAGGCTCCGCCTTCGAGTTGCACTTCAATATTCGCGTAGTCCGGTAGTAAACCGGTCACTGTAAACGACACATCCAACGGATCGCCGAGGGCCATGCGCAGAGAGGAGTCTGTTGGTGAAGTCAGGAGTACAGTGGTTTTCGTAGGCCAAGTATGTGCACCGAACGGATCAAAAAACCGCTTTGCTGCCGTGCGGGCCACTGCTGGGTTCTGCATCGCTGCGATGCCAAGCGTTGCGGCAAGGGCAAACAGCAAAAGCATCCACGACCACATCTTGCCGGTGGGGATGAGCTCTTCGAGCGGGTACTTGGCCAGCAGTCGTTGTGCCCGGCTCACTGCAACTTGTTGAAACCGTTGTGATGAGTTTGTGTCGTTGGCTTTCAGGAAGGCGATGGCACTGGCCACGCTGTCGTTCAGCTTCGGGTATTTGGTTTCGAGTTGATGGGCGAGTTGTTGGGCTGAGACTGGCTTGGCAGGTACAAAGATACGCCGAACAACCATGCTACCCACAATGAGCAAGGCCGACACCAAGGCGATGGCCCGCACCGCCACCGGCAAGCCAAAGATCACATCGAGAACACACCAACCACCCACGAGGAACAACGCCGTGGCCAGCGTGAGCGACACACCCAGCACCAGCCGTGTCATCCGTTGTTTGCGAGCCAAATCGGTCAAGCGATCTAATAACGAGGCACGACGTGGAAGTTGGGGCAGAACCAGCGGCATAACGGAGTCTCATCGACAGCTTACATAGTGTAGCCCGCCTTTGCCCTCAACACAAACATCGGAACAATGGCGTTACGGTGGGTCGAATCTGGATGGCATCGTTTCCGAACTTCATCTATCCTGAAGACATTGCCGGATCAGCCGGTTTTCTTCCGATAGGACTTTATCATGCGAACGCTGCGCCACGTTCTCTTCATGGCCTTGATGGCCACCAGCGGCACACTACCGCTGCTTGCTGCACCGCTGCCTGCCCAGAAGACGGACGAGCAAGTCAAAGAGACATTGTTGAAACTGAATGAACTGACCACAGAATTGGCGATCAACGAACGTCTCGTGGAACTTGCCAAAGATAAGCCACTGGCCAAGCGTTTGGTGGCCCTGGCTGCCACGATGCACAATGAGGCGAAGCCGAAAGAAAAGCCGTTTAAGTTCAATGCATCGCTCCTCATTGGAAGCTTGGCAAAGAAACAAAAGGACATGAAGACAGCTCGAGTATTCTTTGAATACTGTGAAGAGAACGCCAAGAAGCTCGACAGTGAATCGAAACTGGCGTATGCACTGGAAGCACTCATCGAGTTGGCCTGGGACACAAAGGACTACGACGGGGTGATGATGCAGTGCGAGAAAGCCCTGCGTGTGGAAATGCCGGAATCGAAAGAGATGAATGCCGTCCAGAACTTCGCTGTGGAGAAGTTCGTGCAGGCCACAGCAAAGAAGGGTGAATACGAGAAAGCCCTGACTCTGGTGGATCGATTCGGTTTCAAACCGTGGTACGCCAATCAACTCCGTAGCTTCGTCCACCGCGAGGCGGACAAGTACGACGAAGCTGTGACCACCCTCGAAGATGCCATCAAGAGCATTGACGACGAAGACGGTCTGAAAGATGAAACGAAGGACATCCTTCGCAAACGCACTCGCTACACCTTGGCGAATACCTACGTCGAAGCCAAAAAAATAGACAAAGCAGCCGAGATCCTCAAGACTCTGATGAAGGATGACCCAGAGAACCCAACATATCCCAATGACCTCGGGTTCATCTGGTGTGATAACGACAAGAACATGGAAGAGGGCGAAAAACTCATTCGCAAAGCTCTCGAACTCGACGAAAAGATGCGCAAGAAACTTCTCGACGAAAAGAAAATCGATGCGGACACAGCCAAGAAGAAGACCGCAGCTTATCTCGACAGCATGGGCTGGGTGCTCTTCAAAAACAAGAAGTACGACGAAGCACTGAAGTACCTACTCGAAGCAGCCGAGGACGAAGAAGAAGCCGAACACATCGAGATTTGGGATCACGTGGCCGACACTTACATGGCATTGGGTAAAACCAAGGAAGCCATCGAGACATGGACGAAATCTTTGAAGTTTGAAGATGTGTCGAAGCGCGACATCGAACGCCGCAAGAAGGTGACAAGCAAGCTACAGAAGGCTAAAGCCAGTGCAGAAAAGAAAGACGAACCGAAGAAGTAGCAATCGTAAAAAATGAGTGGCACTGACAAACAGTGCCACTCGCAGAGTTGGAATGTTATCCGTTGTTAGTCTTCACCCTGGGCCTTGGTGAAGCTTGGCTGGCCGTCGAACTCTTGCAACTTCTCGATGTGTGCCCACTTCACCCGCGTGGCCAGCTTCTGCATGACGCTGATAAGTTGGTCATCTGTCAAGTCGGCACCCGCTTCGCGGGCTAGCAACCGGGCACGCTGTTGGTCATTGCAGTCGATGCTGGTGCCCTTGTCCGGATACACCTGTGTACCGCGGTTGCTCATCATCTTGAGCTTCAGCGGAGTACCCTCCAAGAGTTTTTCCAGATCCGGTCCGACTTTGGTCGGTATGTCGGCGCTTTCAAAGAAGTAGTCCATGCCAATGACCCGTCGACTCTTGACCTTGACCACATCAAGCGCCGGGTTGGGTGGCAAGATGATGATCGGTTTACGTTCACGGATTTTGTAATTGGTTGGCATCTTGCCGAAGTTACTGATAATGGCCTCAGTGAAAACACTGGTCTTGGTAGCCTTGGGGTTGTTGTAACCCACGATGTCGCCGGTCGGGTGTTTCCCCTCTTCCATGGTCACGATCAAAGCGTTTTCGATCGTCGCTGCCGCCTCAAACTCCCCCATATATTGCAGCATCATGATGCCGCTGCACAACACCGCCGTGGGGTTGATGACATCCTTCCCAGCGTACTTCGGCGCACTGCCATGCACGGCCTCGAAAATCGCCACACCGGAGCCGAGGTTAGCACTTGGGGCGAAGCCCAGACCACCCACAAGGGCTGAGGTGAGGTCGCTCATGATGTCGCCGTTCATGTTCGTCGTGACGATGACGTCGAACTGCTCGGGCTTCTTCACGAGTTGATGGCAGGCGTTGTCAATAATGACGTGCCAGCTTTCGATGTCGGGATATTCCTTGGCGATCTCCTCGAAGGTGCGCTTCAAAAGGCCTTCCGTCATCTTCATAATGTTCGACTTGGTGGCACACGCCACGTTCTTGCGGCCTTCGCTGCGGGCGAACTCGAACGCCATCCGCACGATCTTCTCGCATCCCTTGCGGCTGATGAGCTTGAGGCACTGGGCGACGCCCGGTGTCTGCATGTGTTCAATGCCCGCGTACAGGTCTTCAACATTCTCCCGTACCACCACAAGGTCAATACCCCGACCGCTGTACGGTGTGGTTACGCCGGGCAGTTCACGCACCGGGCGGATGTTGGCGTAAGTCTCGAACAGTTTGCGCAGAGTGACGTTGGCACTCTTCTCGCCGTAGCCAATCGGGGTGCCCAGTGGCCCCTTCAACACAAGGCGTGTCTTCTTGATGCTGTCGATGGTTTCCTGTGGCACTCCACTCGGCACACCTTGTTTAAACACGCTTTCGCCAGCGTGACGCACTTCCCACTCGATCTTCACGCCGGAGGCGTCGATGATTTTCTTGGCGGCATCCACGCATTCCGGCCCGATGCCATCACCGGGAATGAGCGTAACAACAGGGATGCCTTCGGCGTTCTTGTACAGCTTGGCCATGACGGTTTTCTTCCAACTCCGAGTGGGGAAAGTTTAGGCGCTTGGTTTAAGTGTAAGGGTGCGTGTCGGCAACACGATTGAAGTTTCTTCGTCGGGAAATGATTCAGGCTCATCGCCGCACGCAGGTCATTGACTTGCTCATGTACTACACAAAAAAAGTCACACCCTGAGTAGCACTCAGGGTGTGACTTTGATCTTGTTACTTGTTATTACTTCACAGTCTTCAGCATCTTCCAGCTACCATTTTCCGTCTGGTTGGGGTCGTATCCCGATTCGTTGCTCAGGATAACTGTGCCATTGCTGTCGCTCCACACGTTCGAGTAGCCACTTGGCACGGTGTACACGTTCTTGCCATCCGAATAGCCTTCCACACCGCGGATGTACTCGCTGAACTTTCGGCTGGCTCGATCTTCGCTGGCCCAGCGGGTTTCGCGTTCGCTTCGGATCATGGCAATCATCGAGTCGTTGTTTGCACTGATCTGCTTGCTCACTTTGTCGATGGCGGCCAAGGCGTCGTAGTGACGGTTCATCGCAGCACTGACGCCCTTCATGCGTGCTACTTCCAAATCTTGGGTGGTTTGGAATGAGTGGGCGATGGCCAACATTCGTGGGGTGGCTTTGTCCAGTTCGCCCTTCTTGGCCCGCAGGCTGAAGGTGTGGATGATCGGGGCGAAGATGGTCATCTTCCCGCCGTACCCAGTGTCCATCGTCGAATATCCGAAGGCGACGTACAAGTCTTCATCGTAAGTGGTACCTTCTTCGTCGTAACGGATACGAATCTTGGTGGCTTCGTTGACAGGTGTGGCAGCCAGCTTGCCGTATTGTTTTGCTACATCAGGTAGGTCGGTGGTGTCAATGATCTTGGCGTTCTTCGTTGCAGTCGTACTCTTTTTCAGCGCCAGTTTGGTGAACTCGACAGGTGACTTTGGTTCGCACCAGAGCCCGCTGTAAACGGTGTCAAAGGTATTCGGCCTCATAGGGAAATTGTCGATATAGACGAAACTGGCAAGCGGGATGGTCTGAAAGCGTTCGCCACTTGTCGGGTGCGACACCGTGACTACGAAATTGACTTGGTGAATCAGATGCGGTGTCCAGGTGACTTTGCTTTCGAGGTTCCAGCCTTTGGGCTTCAGGATCGTTGCGGCAGTAGCCCCCAGAGCTTTGTCGTGGATCTCTTGTTTTTCCAGCGTCAGTGTTTTTGGCTCGGCGGCACTGGCTAGGTTGGCGATGGTGGCCGTGGCCATAAGAGTTGCTGCAAGAACAGAGCGGGTCATGGGTCTTCTCCAGTTGAGGGGTGCTGAGATTCACACCCCGTACCGGTGCCGAGAAGAGTTGTGACAAGGCCGAACGAAAATATGGCAATTGCGCTTCGCCCGAAACGAAATGTCTCCTGGCGAATCACGACATCCGCAAATTCCCCTCAAGCCATACAACCGCGCCAGCCGATATCTCTTGTGTTAACAGATATTGCACACGGCGGGCCAGAGTTCGGCCACGAGAGAGGGAAGCACATGAGCATCGTGAAACGGACGCTCCTCCGGGGCCTAGTGGTTGTAGCAGCGGTCGGAACCGTAGCGGCAACCGGCTGCCAAACCCGTATTGGCGGAGTGCCGTATCCAACGCCGCACTACCTAGAGCACTATCCGGTGTACTTCCCACCGGATCCTGCGTTCCCACTTCAGCGTGAGCGGGATTCGATGATCGACCCAACCGGTGAACTTCGTCGCGGTGCTGGCGGCGCTAACGCCCCGGCTATCGGCCCGGCACCAGTGAACCCAGCAGCACCGATGCCTGCTGGCAGATAAGCGAAGCGGCGTAACTTACACACCGACGGTAGCTTGGCGAAAATACGTCAGGCTACGGTCGGTTTCGTTCGTTTGCTTACGGGCTTCAATGAGCGCCCGCACTCGCAGCAGCAATTCCGACTTATGTATCGGCTTGGTGAGAAAGTCGTCCGTTCCAGCGTTGATGGCTTTCTCGATGTCCGATGGTTGATCAAGCGCAGTCACCATCAAGATGCCAACCGAAGCGTTGGCTTCATCGGCACGGATTGCCTTACAAACTTCAAACCCGCTGAGTTTGGGCATCATGATGTCCAGCAGCACCACATCGGGTTGCCAAGATTTCACGAATTCCAGGGTTTCATCACCATTCACGGCGACTTTTGTATCCCAGCCAGTGCCGTCGAGATGAGCTTCAAGGAGTTCAGCATTTTGGCTGTTGTCGTCGGCAATCAACACGCGTGGCATGGCACTCGGCCCCAAGGTGATCGGGTTCGGAGTAGCTATTGTAGCGGGAGAGTCTGGCACGCAGTTTCTATTGGAATCGGACTTGGCGCGAACCAATTGCTCTCTACGATTCTCACTCAAGTATCGCCTCTGTAGCTCAGTTGGTAGAGCAGCTGACTCTTAATCAGCGGGTCCACGGTTCGAGCCCGTGCGGAGGCACTCCAAGTCACATCGTAAACCGCCGGACGAACAGCCGACGGTTTTTTCATTTCTAATTCGAAGTTGCTTTCAACTCGCTCAAAGTTTTGGCCATGCCTTCGTTGAAGCTGGTGTGCGGCGTGTAGCCAAGCATAGTGCGTGCTTTGCCGATACTGAAATCGAGGTTCAGTCCGGCGAACTTCAACGAAGCCTGAGTAATCAACGGTGGGTGCGGTTTGTTCTTCTTGCGGAACACATTCTCACGCCACTTGGCCAGGAATTTACCGAGGAACAGCGGTATGTTCCGCTTCGGTCTTGGCAAGTTCATCCCATCAGCGATAGCTTCAAAGAATTTCCGCTTCGACACAAACTCACCGTCCGTGATGTTGAACACTTCGCCAAGTGCTTTCGGGTTCTGTGCCGCCAGCAAGATTGCATCAACGAGGTTGCCCACAAACGTGGTGTTCAGGGCGTACTGCCCACGGGCAATGTAGATGATCGACTTCTTCCGCAATCGCTCAACGATGCGTGGCAGCACACTGCGGTCTCGCGGGCCATAAATGAACCCGGGGCGAACAATCGTAACGGGTACACCGTGTGTCCGGTGGTACTCCAGCGCTAGTGTCTCGGCTTCCACCTTTGATTGTGTGTAACCGTCGATATGCGAAGCTGGTAGCGGCTCGCCTTCGTCGGTGCCGTGGTGGTGGCGGGCTTCGTACACCCCCAAACTGCTCACGTGGACGAAGGCTTGTAACTTGCTGGCCTTCGCGGCTTCGAGCAGGAATCGCAGCCCCTCGACGTTCACCTTGCGATACTCATCGACAGGCCCCCAGTCGCCCACTTTGGCCGCGCTGTGAATCACCACATCGACACCGGTCATGGCTTTCTTCAACGACTCCGCATCTGTTAAATCGCCCGGCACCACTTCGGCACCAATCGACTGCAGGAACGCTGTGTCGCTTCCTGGGCGGGCCAAACACCGCACGACGTGCCCAGCCTTGCGGAGAGCAACAGCAACGTGGCTGCCAACGAATCCTGTGCCACCCGTGATGAAGTACGTTGCCATGCCGTGATTGCCCTGTTTCCTTGGGCGTTACTTTACGGACTTACTTCAGCTTGAGGTCGACCGTAATGAGCGCGTTGTTCTTCAGCATCACCACCAACTTGCCGCCATCGGGGTGGACAAGCATCTGGCACGGCATGGCATGGTTGATGGACTGGATGTTCGGATCGACGAGTTCCACCGACTTCAGCTTGTTGCCACGTTTGTCAAACACCACCAGTTGATGACGTTGATCGTGCGAGAAGATCAAACCATTGTGTTGATCGAACCCAACGCACTGCGAATTCGACACAGACTGAAGTTGGAATAACGGCTTCTTGAAATCGCGTGACTCGAAGATTTGCGTGGCAAGAGTGCTCTGCGGATCGCTGCCCATGCGGGGAGCCCCTGCCCCAAGCGACATCGCGCACAGCGAACCATCGAGCGATGTACACGGCCCGTTGAATTGGTTGTTCACCATTCCGGGGCGCGCCTCAGCCAGACTGATTTCCGCGTCTGTCACGGCGAGGCGGAAGAAACCGAGTGGGTTCGCGGTGAAGATCGATTTGCCATCGGAGCTCAGGATCGGGTTGGCCAGTTGTGCTTTGCCAAGCTCGGCCATCGAATACGATTTCTGCACCTTGCGCGTCGAGAGATCGATCACGCTGATGTTGCCTGCACCGATGCCGAAGCCATCATCATACTCCACGGCATAGGCCCACTTCGAGTTCGGCGAGGCCAGAACCCGCTTGGCTTTGTTAATGCCGACTATCTCTTTCTTCTTCAAAGTCCCATGATGGCAAATCCATGCTTCCTGCGTGTCTGGCAAAGTCACAATCAACCCTTCATCGCTTAAAGCAATCCAACTGATCGTTTGATCGGCGTTGAGGACTGCTTCTTCTTTCAAGTCCGGGAACGAAAGCCGACGCACCTGTTTGGCCCCGTGATCAATGGCGTAGAACGACTTCCAAGTCGGGTTCCAGCACAGGCACGGCGGCGGAGTTTTTGCAGCGAAGCCCATGTCGGCCTGCACGAGCACATCCGTTGCCACTTGACCTAACATGCGGGACTTTTCTGCGAACACAGCGGCGTCGGGCTTTGGGGCTTTGACATCAATGGTAAATGAGCCAGTACCCAGAGGGGTGCTCGGTGGGCCAGTCATACCGGAACGACCGGGGCTAGGGAACGCGCCAGTGTTGATTTCGTTCAATGCCTTGACCACCGGTTGCGTAGCAATGGCCGACTTAGATCCGTTTGTGTAGGTGACCTGAAAGAGATACTTCATGTTGTTCGTGACATCCAGCACCACGGTTGCTTTGGCCCTGTCGCCGTCTCGTTTCAGCTCGACGGACTTCGCTTCGCTCATCAGTGGTATCGGTCTATCTTTCTCCGTTGCTGCCGGGGCTTGATCTCCCTTGGCGTAACGTACTTGCACTGTGCGAATCTTGTTCAACGGATCGGCAAGCAGCACTTCCACTTCCACCGTGGCGCGTTTGTCATCGAACATGGTGACGTTGAGAGAACTGATGAGCGCGCGGCCCATCAATAATCGATCCAGATGATTCGTTGGAATGGCGAAGCCGATGTTCGTGTTGCGGATTTTGGCATTCACCACACCGATGAGTCGGCCTTGGTCGTCCACCAATGGCCCACCGCTGTTACCGGGGTTGCTGCCGCCTTCAACTTGGATCTGCGTAAGTTCGGATTTGTCGTCTTCACGCAGGCTCGTGATGCTGCTCTTCGTCACCGTCACCGCTGGGTTACCATCTGTTGTGGAGAGTTCGCTCCCCAGCGGGAAGCCGAGGGTGTACACCGTGGCCGTTTCGCTGAGCTTGGGTTTCTCGTCCACGGGGAAACGTGCGATCGCCTTGGGCAGGCCCTTTTCCTTGGCCACGATCTTCAACACAGCGAGATCCAACTCGGCATCAATGGCTACGATCGTAGCCGAGTGCGATTTCTCATCCTTGGTTTTGCCGCTGTTAAACACGGCAGTGATGGATGTCGCAGGGCCAACCGTTCGCGGCGGTACCACCACGTGTTCGTTCGTCACCACGTAGGCCGTTTCGCCGTCTGAAGAAAGGATAAACCCCGATCCGCTCGCGCCACCACGAAACCCTTCCACTTTGATGAAAACGCTGGCGGCTTTCAATTCCGTCAATGCCTTGACAGGGATGCCGTCGGCCAAGAGCGTTAAAGGGAAAGTCAGCGCGACAAGAATCAGCATCCCACATCGCAACATGCCCGAACCTCACTCGTTTCCATCACAACGAGGTTATCAGATCACTCACAACAGTGGCAACCTTTGAATCCAGGAATGTCTAGGAATCAAAAACACTGATCACCAGGAAGAGCGGCGGCTTGGCGAATCCAGCTCGCCACCAACTCTTCATCGAGCGTGTCGCCTTCAAAAATGTGGAAGTAACGCACGTCCGGCTTCTTCGATGTTTCCGGTGGCATCGGATTCAACGCCGCACCTTTGAAGAATGCGATTTTGACATACTTGGTGACGCAATGCACACCGAGGAACCAGCCCTGCCCCTCGACACCATAGAACGGCGAGTTCCAGCGCACGGCCTTCTGAACACCCGGCACAGTTTTCACAATCAGTGCGTCGAGCCATCGCCCAACATCACTCTTCCAACCCGGCATCGCCGCGATGTACGCCTGCACCGCTTCATCACCGTCGGCCTTGGCAATCTGCGGATTGCCCCCAGAAAGCAGCATGGACTTCGCAGATGTTGCTCCGGGGGACTTGCTTCGCATGAAGAGCATTTCAAAGAGTGGTGTGGATGACTGCTGTATTTCGACAGAAGTCATGACCGCTAACGTCACTTCTTCTCCCCGTAGCCCTTCCAAGTCCATTCAATGGCGTGCGGAAGGAACTGCCCCTGGGCCTTGCCGTCGCAGTGGCCGGCACCCCGACTGAACAGATACTGGTACTCGTACCCCTTCTCCTTCAGCACCTTCGCCATTCGGTGGTTGGCCTCCACCCAATCGTGCATGTTGTCCCGCATCACGTTCGGGTTAAGCAGGTCCCTGTCGCCGACTTGGATGAACAGGCGGATCGACTTCTTTTTTTCCTTGGCGATCAATGTTTCGTGGAAGCCCCAAGCACCGTCCGGGTACTTCTCGTCGAACGGCCACGCCTGATTCACGAACGTGCCGGAGGTGGTCAGTACGCGGTGGTACAGATCATTGCGGAACCAGGCCATAATGAGCGCACATGAGCCGCCGGAACTGCAACCCATTGCTGCCCGACCATCCGGATTCTTGGTCAGCTTCACCTTGGCGGACTTCTCCACGCGAGGCAGCACTTCGTCTTCGATGTACGTGGCGTAGTCGCCGTTCATGTTGTCATATTCCTTGCCGCGTTCGTGCCCTTGGGCGTCATTACCACCGTTGGCGATGGCAATGAGGATGATCGGAGGGATGCGTTTCTGGTGGATCAAGTTGTCGAGGATCGTGCTGTAGTTTTTTGCCTGATTGGGGCCATCGTGGACGACCATGAAAGGTGCCTCGGTGCCCTCCTTGTACCCGGCAGGCACATACACACCGATCTTGCGCTTGTAGTCGATGGTGTGGGTCTCGACGATCAGCGTCTTCGGGTTCTTCGGATCGACCTTGCCGAACACTTTGCGAGCAATGCCGGGGTTGAACAGTTTGGTCTCTTTCGAGTCGATCTCGAACTCCGACACCGTGCCCGCCGGCACGTCATTCACCTTCGTCCACTCGACGGCCTTGGGGTACTTCGGGCCGATGACGAAGTTTTCGTTCGCATCCAGCGGAGGGTTCTCGCCCTCCTTGAGTTCCTTGAACGGCGGCGCGCCTTTGTCATCGAACTTGCGCACCGGCTGGGCGTTGGCCACGGCCGTGAATCCGACAACTGACAGCAGTAGTAAGAGACGGGAGAGGAGAGTCATAGACATTCCCAGGGTGATGATCGTGGACCAGAGCCAAAGCAAACCGATTGCACCGGCACAGTTCAGGATATGGCCCGCACACCGCTTTTACGCGTTGCGTACTCTTCACACCGAAGAACAATGCAGGTACAACCCCCGTTTGACCTGCTCGCTCTCGAACAACTCCACACGACACATCCCTATGCATCCTCGGCCGACCAAAGCTGAACTCCTGGCGGCAGTTAACAAGACCATCCCCGATGTGATTGCACCGTGGTTGGACGTGCTGTTTTGCGGTACCAATCCCGGCTTATACTCGGCAGCCATCGGTTGTCATTACGGTCGGCCCGGCAACCGCTTCTGGCCTGCTCTGCACGCCAGTGGATTCACACCCCGGCTGTTAGATCCATCGGAAGAGCGGAACTTGCTGGGCATTGGCTACGGCATTACAGACGTGGTGCTTCGGGCAAGCACGGCTGCGGCTGAGCTCGCCGATGCCGAGATCGTGGCTGGCGGTCAGCAACTGATCACGAAGGTCAAGAAGTATGCCCCGCGATTCCTCGCGGTGCTGGGCATCGGCATTTACAGGGTGGCCTTCGGAAAGCCGAAAGCCATCATCGGATTACAAGACGAGAAGATCGGGGAAACACGAGTTTGGGTGCTACCGAACCCAAGTGGGCTCAATGCTCACTACCAGCCCGCGGCATTGGCGCAGGTGTTCGTTGAACTATACGTGGCGAGTCGCATCACG
>JBBRME010000130.1:0-12304 GCA_038230995.1 Gemmatales bacterium | reverse complement strand
CCGGACCGTAATCCTTGGCTTTCTTCTTCGGCACCGGTGCCGCCGCAAGCAGCCCAACCATGAGCGCGATGACGAAGAGGTAAAGGAGCCTACGCATTCCGGGCACTCGTGTGTGATAGTTCAGGGCGAAGACATCAATCTTTGGCATACTACCGATTACTCCTCCCACTTCACGAAGGCCTCCATCGCGTAGTACTCGGGTAGGCCGAGGTTGTCGTACGTGCGGGCCGTGGCGAGGTTGCGATCCTCGGCACGTTGCCAGAACTCGCGGCGGTCGGTGCCACGGCAGCAATCATCTCCCTTCCACCACGGGAGTGATCCCTCGTAGCGCCACCGGTGCCACAGAAAGCACCCGATACGGGTATGTCAGTCGAGCTGGCTCGGAAACGTTCTGTACGAAGTGCCGCACCGGCTTCCGCTGGCTCAGCGCTGTCTCATGGTCCCACACCGCCCGGATGAGAGCCGTTTCGGTGGCACGGATGTGCTGTGTCTGGTCGTCCATCGGAGCTACGAAGACACGCAGTAGACTCAGGTATCGCCGCCACGCCAGGCGGAACCGCGACTCGCCCGCCTCCCACGCTGGCAGGTTCGGTTTGGCCCACCCGCCGGGTTCGTAGAGCCACGCCTTTACGCCCCGTCGCAACTTCGGCACGTCCGGTATCCAGTCCCAGGGATCTGGTCGGGCCGCCCGCGCTTGGCGTTCGATGGGATCGGCGATCCATTCCCAGGCGCGGCTCCGACGGCTCCGCAGTTCAGTCCAGAGCCGCCGGTGAAAGGTACCGGTGGCACCATCGGTCTTGCCGACATAGGCCACGAGATGCTCGGCAATATGCGGGATCGTCCAGAGGTACACGCCACACTGACGTACGATACAAGGGTCTGCCGAAAAGAGGCACTGGTCGGTTTGCCCTTCGACAACCGAAAAAGGCCCGTGCCAGTGAAGTGTAATGTCCACGATACCTCCGGGTCAGCCTTCAGCAACCGTCGCAGCAGTGGCTAACATCAGTTAAGCAACGCTTCAGTTCAACCCACAAGCAACACTCGACACTCTACTCCTCCCACTTCACGAAGGCCTCCATCGCGTAGTACTCGGGTAGGCCGAGGTTGTCGTACGTGCGGGCCGTGGCAAGGTTGCGATCCTCCGCACGTTGCCAGAACTCGCGGCGGTCGGTGCCGCCGGGGAACATCGCTTTGTCCTTCTGGCTCTGATGCCGGAAGATCGACTCCTTCTTGCGAACCAGCACGTCGCTGCTCAGCGGCACGGCCATCTCGATCTCGTGCGGCTCCCATTCTTCCCACGCACCCTTGTAGAGCCACACATCGAAGTCGCGCAGCTCGGCCTTGCGGTGTCGACGCACCGCTTCGTAAATCGCCTCCGCACAAGTGCGGTGGGTGCCGTGCGGGTCGCTCAGTTCACCGGCCACGTAGATCTGATCCGGCTGGAGGCGGCGGAGCAACTCGTTGATGTCGTCGATGTCTTCGGGCTGTATGGGATTCTTGCTGACGGTACCAGTGCGGTAGAAGCGCAAGTCCATGAACTCCAGTTGATCCGGCGTGATGCCACAGGCCAGGGCGGCAGCACGAGCTTCGGTGGCGCGGATCATCCCCTTCACCGCCAGGATTTCCGCAATGTCCGGCTCGGCGGGCTTCTTGTTATCGAGGTACTGGTAGATGCGATCCTTCACCGTACCGGCGGAACTCTTCTCTGTTGCATCGCCGAAGTAACTCAGGAACTCGTCCACAAAGTCCACGAACCGACGGGCATCGTGATCGAACACGGCAATGTTGCCGCTGGTCATGTACGCAATGTGAACCTTGTGGCCCTGCTCCACCAGGCGGATGATGGTGCCGCCCATGCTGATCACGTCGTCATCAGGGTGCGGGCTGAACACGAGGATGGTTTTGCGATCCGCTGGGGTCTTCACCTTGCCTGCGGGGTACGGCGTGATGGTGGCCGAGCGGTCGTGGAAGATCGTCTCGCCGATCTTCTCCGCCGGGCCTTGTTCCCGCAGCAGTTCGTACAGGTGATGCTCGCGGAAGTCGTCGTCGTTCAGCTTCTGCAAACCTTTCTTCACGGTCAGGCTCAACCACACCACGGCCTGCCGGGTGCGTTCGAGTGTCCACTTCACCGGCCCCACTTCCCAAGGGCGCTTGATGGCCGTGGTCTCCGCTGCTGCCGCAGGGTCAAGCAGGAACATCGCATCGGCGTGATCTTGCAAAAAGCTGGCGCTGATGGCTTCCGTCGGGGCGTGTTCGATGGCCTTGTACACCACCGCGGCCTTGTGTTCACCAAAGCCCATGAGGAAGACACGGCGGGCATCCAGAATGCTGGCCACACCCATGGTGATCGCCTGATTCGGCACGTTCTCTTCGCCGAAGAAACTGCTCGCCGCGTCACGCCGCGTGATGCTGTCGAGCGTGATCATCCGCGTGCGGCTGTTGCGTGGGCTGCCCGGTTCGTTGAAGCCGATGTGTCCGGTTCGACCGATCCCCAGGATCTGAATGTCGATGCCACCCGCCTCGCGGATTTTGCGTTCGTACTGGATGCAGAACTCGTCGATCTCATCAGGCTTCAGCGTGCCATCGGGGATGTGGATGTTCTCCCACTTCACGTTGATGTGGCTGAACAAGTTCTCGTGCATGAAGCGGAAGTAACTGTGGCTGTCTTCCTTCGGCATCGGCAGGTATTCATCCAGGTTGAAAGTAATCACACGGCTGAAGTCCATCCCCTCCTCTTTGTGCAGGCGGATGAGTTCGCGGTACAGCGTGACCGGGGTGCTACCGGTGGCCAGGCCCAACACCGTGGACTTCCCCGCTGCGTTGCGGGCGCGGATGAGCTTGTCGATTTCGCGGGCCACATACTTGGCCGCAGCGGTGCTGCTGGGGAACAGCGTGGTGGGCACGCGGGTATGCGGGAGGAGTTGCTGCGACTGAACAAGCGCTGCCATGACAAAGCCTCGTCATCTGATGATGGAAGAGAACGGCTAGTGTATGGCGTGGGGGTGTAACCAATTTGTCTGTCGGGGTGATCAAAACACAACCACATCGCCACGCTTGCGGGGAGAGGTCGATTCGAGCGAAGCACGAAGCGGGTGCGGGGTTCTTGGTGAACCGGCTGCGTGAGCTGCTGGGGCGAGGGAGTCTTGTAGGGCGGTACGAGGTTTTTCGAGTGCCGCCGCAGGTCACCCAGTTCGGCGGACCTCGCCAAGGATTGGCGCAAGTTGCTGTTCCCCGAAGCCAACGACGAGCAGTTTGCGGCTGACTATTCCCACGCCGTTACGTTTGGTCTGCTCATGGGAGATAAGGTGGTAGGTTCCGAAGAAGTCAAACAAGTAGACTGCCAGAAGTTCGTCGAGCATCGACAAGATAGCTGTTCAAGCCTTCACGAAGGATCTCTTCTGTTGCATTCAAGCCTGACCCGATGCAGAGTTTCAAACACTTGTCGCACTCACGACCATGAATCAGGCGATCTCTGATTGCATCGAATCCGACATGATCGAGGATACTTAGCAAGACCTGTTCAAAGCAGATGATCCTGCGCGTCAAGGAGGTGCTAAGTGTTTGGCAGGTTGCATCCACCTTCGCAGCTTCTGTCAAGCCGGTCAGACATTTTTTGTCACCAGTCATGATAAACGATCCGGGAATGAGCGGGCACACAGCAAAGAGAGCTGCCTCGCCAGCGTCAATATTCTTGTCGATCTGGTCGGCGAGAGCTGCTGCGATCGTCGGGTCGGGTGGTGTCGTGATGTCTGCCACTTTCGCAAGGAACGAGGTGAGTTTTGCGAAACCTTCAGGACCAAGTTTGAGTTGCTGCTTTTTTGTCGTGGCAGAAAAGCGAAGTCGATTCGCTATGAAGACTTCGGCAACAGTCAATCCATAGGCACCGAGGAATTCTGTATACATGTCGCACTGGGCGAGTTTCAACAAAATGTCATTGTCCGCGAGAACAATCACTCCGACTTCTCCTGACGGGTGATTGTCATGAGAAAATCACTGCTGTCTTCGGGTAGCTTTTCCCAATTCAGGTTTGCGGCCATCCGTTTCCGAAGTGTGCCAACAGCATTTGCGGTTGGATGCAGGATGTTCAAAGCCGCATTTGCCAAGGGATAAAAGTTCGCTCCTTCGGTATGCGCGCAATTGAGGATCACATGACCGGGATCGACCTGATTTCTCAGGCCATATTGGCGAGCATCTTCGGCTAGCGTAGAAGCTTTTGGCCAACGCCCGTCGGTCTGGATTCTCCGATTGCCGCTGCCGGTGAGTAGTCCTACGGCGAATTGATCAGCTTGTATTTCTTCGTCGTCCGGTTCGTTTTTGTGGACATGCTCATCCATCAGAGAGCCGTTTTCGGGAACATGGCCGTGATAGAGGTGCCCAAGTTCGTGGGCCAAGATGAAGAGTTGCCAAGCTGGTTGCGCTTTGTCAGAACACAGGACGATGGCGGGCCGTCCGTTCACGCGGAGAGTGAATCCCATCGGCCTCTTGGCACCCGATGGGAAGTTGTTCACATGCAATACCGGGATGCCGTTGTCCCAGCACCAGTCCAAGAGTTGCTCGAAACCTACCCAAGGCGAATTTTCGAGAATAGCAGAGCGAAGTGCCAATGCGGATGGTACCGATGAGTAGGGCTGATCCATGGCAGCCGCTGCGAGCTGGGCCGCACGGGTCGCAATGACCCTTGCGAGCAACAGTTCCTCATCATGCGTACCGGCCTGCTTTTTGTACTTGCAGATACCAAAGTCTTTCAGTCGCAGCGTGGCCGTCGGGTGCAGGAGTGTGGTGATGTCGATACCGAGATGTCTCGACAGATGAATACATCCTTCGGAACGGCTCATCGGATCATTCCAGAGCGAATCGTCCCACCAGGCTGGCAATGCGGCCACCTTCCGGATGTAGTGTTTTGTAAACCCTACTTCGCGGAGCCGTTCGTAGACAGAAATGGGCGCAACGGCGGTCAAGATGTTATAACGTCCTGGTCAAGAGTTTGGTGGAGCTTCGATCAGAGCTGTAGCATTATGGTACGCACCAAACCAGCCTAGTCTCTAAAAATTAAAGCTTGTTCCACCCACATCTGCGCAACGTCGACTGAGATAACGAATTTGCGAACAAACTATGCCGTTCAATAGTGGGCTATGCGACTTTCCGACTATGCGCAACCGGGTTTGCGTATTCCTTTCACGGCAGAGCCGAGGTTGTTCCGCAAGACGGTGGCGTCCTTGCACCCGACCACTGGCTGGCCGAGTACACCAGTGAACTGCTGAACGTCTTGCATGTGCTGACGCTGCTTGTGAGAGTAGAACCGACCCTCGCCAAACTCCTGGAGAAGATCTGTGCTGGACCCCTCATCGCCTTCGTTCCTGGATGACATCGCTGACATTGTGCCGGTACCCGGCAAGCCTTGGCTGATCTCCGCCGACGAACTTCGTGCCGCCGGTGCATTGGATGTACCTGCCGAGTGGAGGAAGTCGCTGAGCAGTGGTGAGCGCGACTTGTTCACCCAATCTCTTGACTAAGAAGCGGAGTGACCGCGTCGCTAGTTGAGTGCAACAAAGTATTACTTATCATCATTTACAATTCCGTTGTGGTCGTTTAATATAACGGAATCCACCGCAACCACTTCCCCAGCAACAACTTCCGCCATTTCCGCCATTTCCGTCATTCCAACGCTGATTCGTCCAGCCGAGTGAAGCGTGTCCAGCGGGGGGTACCCATATCCCGTGGACACGACGATGCCAGCCAGAATGACGTTACTCGCCAGCATCCCCTACACCTCCGGGGCAAACCCCCGTCGCAGGGTGTTCTCCGTGATCGTGCGGGGGACGACGAACTGCAGCAGGTAGTCCGGGCCGCCGGCCTTGCTGCCATTGCCACTCACATCAAATCAACCCCTCGACTTCCAGAGATCCGGGTGTCTCGCACCATGCAGGATCGCGAGTACTTGGACGTATTCAGAAAGAACCCGATATTAGACCAAATACCCGAATCGATGCAGGGCAAGTGCTCGTATTCCTGGTGCTATTTCCCCAAAACCTTCCGGAGTCAGTTTGATCCGGTCCAAGGTCGCAAGTACTTCATCAGCGAACTCTGATCCGAGACCTTCACGGCGACTGTCGAAGAACACTGCACCTTGTCTGGTAGCGTCTTTCGCTTCCGGAGTAACGACGACAGGCTTTGTCACTTGCCCAACCCCTTCAGTTGCCGCCGAAACTCCTCAAGAGGGATCGATGCCGAGGGGTTGGCATCCGCTGTGGCAATACGCCGCTGGATTTCATCAAGGTGCCACTGTGGTGTGACAGCAACACCATCGTCACGCAAGCTGTCCCAGACGCGGTCAAGCAGGTCGAGGCGTTCTGCAACACTGAGCGTTGCAACCAGTTGTTCGGATTCAGCAAGCGTCATGTCGTAATCTCCACCTTGAACATGACCATTCTACACCTCCGGGGCAAATCCCCGGCGCAGGGTGTTCTCCGTGATCGTGCGGGGGACGACGAACTGAAGCAGGTAATCCGGGCCGCCGGCCTTGCTGCCGATGCCGCTCATCTTGAACCCGCCAAACGGCTGGCGATGCACCAGTGCCCCGGTGCACTTGCGGTTCACGTACAGGTTGCCGACGCGGAAGCGTCGCTTCACCTTCACGATGTTCTCAGGGCTGCGGCTGAACACCCCACCGGTCAGGGCGTACTTGGTGCCGTTGGCGATGCGCAGGGCGTCGTCGAGGTCCTTCGCCTTCATCACGCACAGCACCGGGCCGAAGATTTCTTCCTGGGCGATGGTGGCCGTCTCGGGTACATCGGCGAAGATGGTTGGCCCGACGTAGAAGCCTTCCGCGGCAATGCCACTGACATCGTGTTGGTACACCAGCTTGGCCTGCGTCTTGCCGCTCTCGATGAACTTGAGGATGCGTTGGCGGCTCTCTTCGTCAATCACTGGCCCCAAACTGCAACCGGGGCTTTCAGCATTACTCACGGTCAGGCTCTTGGTGGCTTCCACCACGCGGGAGAGGAACTGATCGTACAGTTTCTCGTGCACAATCGCCCGGCTACCGGCACTGCACTTCTGCCCACCGTAACCGAAGGCACTGTCCACCACGCCCTTCACGGCTTCGTCGAGGTCTGCATCGGCATCCACGATCACGGCGTTCTTGCCACCCATCTCGGCAATGACCTTCTTCACGAACTGTTGCCCGCCGGCGGTGCGGCTGGCTTGCTCGTTAATCAGCAGCGCCACCTTGAGCGAACCGGTGAAAGCAATCAGGGCGACGTCCGGGTGGTTCACCATGGTCGGGCCGATGTCTTCGCCAATGCCCGGCACAAAGTTCACCACACCCGCTGGGGCACCCGCCTGCTGGAAGCACTCCATCAGTTTGGCCCCGACCACGCCGGACTGCTCCGCAGGCTTGAGGATCACGGTGTTGCCCGTCACCAACGCCGCTGCGGCCATGCCGCAGAGGATGGCCAGCGGGAAGTTCCATGGGGCGATGACGAGGGCTACGCCGCGAGACTCGTAGAAGTAGCTGTTGTCTTCGCCCGGCACATCCACTTCGTGCCCGGCCCACATCTTCTCGGCTTCAACGGCGTAGTAATCGCAGAAGTCGATGGCCTCGGCCACGTCGGCATCACTCTCGCGCCACGGCTTGCCCGTCTCCAACGTGATCCAGGCACTCAGCTCAAAGCGCCGCTTCCGCATCACGTCCGCCGTCTTGCGGAGTAACTGACAACGGGTTGTCAGCGGTGCATCACTCCAAGTAGTGTAGGCCTTCTGGCAACTCTCCACAGCTTGCTTGGCTTGTTCGACCGTTGCGGAGCCGGTGCGACCGATCAGTTCGCTGTGTTTGGATGGATTCACGCTGTCGATGGTGGCGTTCGACGTCACGGCTTGGTTGTCGATGATGACCGGATACGTCTGGCCGAGTTGGGTGCGAACCTGGGCCAGTGCGGCCACCATCTTGTCCCGGTTCTCAGCCCGGCTGAAGTCACTCAGGGGATCATTCTTGAAGCCAATGTCGGATTTGGGATTTGGGATTTCGGAGTGGTGAGCGTTCGACATCTCTGAACTCGGTTGGGCGTGTTGTTCGTGGTGATGGTCTGTTTGTGTTTGTGTTAATTCCGCACTCGGCACTTCGCACTCCGCACTGGAGGCGGGTTTGCGAAGCAAATCATCTTCGCTCACTCCATCGGCGAAACCCTGTTTCAGGAAGCTGTCGTTGCTCGTGTTCTCCAACAACCGGCGGACGAGGTACGCCATGCCGGGGAGGAGTTGGCCGTACGGTGTGTAGATGCGTACCCGCACGCCGAGGCTCTTGATGCTTTCCTTCACCGGGTCGGCCATGCCGTACAGCATCTGGAACTCGAAGCGGTTCTTCGGCACGCCGAGCTCTTCTGCTACCGCCAGTGCATGACTGATGCTGCGGATGTTGTGGCTACCAAAGGCCGGGCAGAGATGCTGGTAGTTTTCCATCAAGAAGCGGGTGCAACGCTCGAAGCACGCATCGCTCTCCCACTTCTGCGTCCACACAGGCACAGGCCAGCCGTTCTGTGCGGCCATCACGGTTTCGTAATCCCAGTACGCCCCCTTCACGAGGCGAATCCATACCGGGCACTTGCGTTCGTCTCGAGCCCAGTCGCGCAGCTTGCGAAGGTCTTCCTCGGTGTCCTTCAGATAGGCTTGGATGGCGATGCCCACGTGTGGCCAGTTGCGGAACTCCGGCTCCATGAGGATGTCGCGGAAGATCTTGATCGTGGTGTTCTTGAAGCTGTACTGCTCCATGTCGAAGTTCACGAACGAGTCAGTCTTCTTCGCCAAGACCAGGATCGGTCGCAGCCGATTGCGAACGGCCTTGCTGGTGCCTTCGGGGTCGATCGGGTCGAACTGGCTGAACAGGGCACTGAGCTTCACCGACACATTGACTCGCGGGATCGGCCCACGGTCGTCGCAGTCGATGATCGGGATTTGCGGGGCTGCATTGATGATCGGCGGCAGACCGTTGAGCAGGTCGAAGTATTGCTGCTGAACGTGATCCGCTTCCTTCTCGGTGATCGTCGCTTCGCCGAGCAAGTCGATGGTGAAGGTGAGTTCCTTGCCGCGTAGCTCCATCACGGCAGCGATGGCTTCCTCGACGTTGCTGCCCGCGATGAACTTGCGGGCCATCTTCTCGGCGTTGCCCTTCGCCTGTTTGGCGAGGATCTTCCCAGCGAATCCGCGTTCGGGAATGAAGCCGATACCCGCCTTGGCCCACCACGGCAGGCTGTCCTTCGCTTCGGTGAGGTACTCGCGGAGGTGCTTGCCAACATCGGCGGGGTCGTTGAGATAGGGAAGGGTATCGACGAAACGGAAGAGCTGCACCTTCAGCGCTTCGTTGCCCATCGACAGGCCCATGAGCTTGTCGTCCCACCAGTTCCGGCTGAAGAGGATCGGCCCGCCGCGATCCACCCGACCGAAGATTTCTTTGCCGTAGGCCTGAACGCGAGATTCCAGTTGGTTCATGGTGGCGGGGTCGTCGTTAGGTTGCGGTGCGTACTGTTCGTTCTACGATAGGAACCCAACATCGACGCTGGCCAGTTCACGGAAGTCCAAGTCCAGAAAAGCACCAACAACACTCCTAACAACTTACCGCCAGCCCCGACTTCACCGATTCAATCTCGCTGAAGCACAGGGCCAAGGCATCGCGGGCGAGTTCAGCACTCAGCAACCGTGGGGCCACTCCGGCGGTCACGCCGTCTACAGCGGCTTGCAGTTCCGACACGAACGCATCCACCGCGTCGCCACCGGCCAAGGTGGGTTGAGTGGACTTGCCGTCGTTGGTGTACACCGTCAGCGGCACGCCGCTGCTGTCGTGGCTCAGCGTAGCCTTTTCCAAGTACACATCGAAGCCATGCACAAACGGCCGACCACTGGCGGCCAGTGCCCCGCTGCTGCATGTGAGGCTCGGTCCACCGGGGCCGTACAGGTAGCTGGTGGTCAGGTAGTTCACCGCGCCTTGTTCCACGATCCCTGCACTGAACACCTGCTTCGGCACACCCGCCAGCAGGCCGATGAAGTGCGTATCGTGGATATGCAAATCGACCGCTGGGCCGCCGGTGGCGGCAGCATCGGCGATGCTCGCGCTCCAGTCCGGCTTGCTGATGACGCGTTTGAAATGCCCACCGAGTAGCTTGCCGTAGGTGCCGGTTTCCACAGCCTTGGCCACGAAAGCGAACTCCGGGAAGAACGGCAGCACGTGGGCCACCATCAGCAACTTCCCGGCCTTCTTCGCCGCCGCGATCATCGCATCGGCCTCGGCTACGCTCAGGGCAATGGCCTTTTCCACGATCACGTGCTTGCCCGCTTGCAGGGCCGCAATGGCCATCGGTGCATGCTGATCGGTGACGGTACAGATGTCGATCAGGTCGATGTCGGGGTCGGCCAGCATGGTGGCGTAGTCGGCGTACTTGGCCACACCGGACAGATCCATCTGCGTTCCGGGCGGGCCGAAGTTCCCCTTGATGCCGGTCCAGTCGCCTGCGAGCTTTTTCGCATCGCGGCTGCAGATGGCCGTCACCTTCGCCCCGGTCAGCTTCTGCCCGGCGAGGTAATGAATCATGCCCATGAAACCGATGCCCGCCAGACCGATGCGCACCATGGAAGTCGTTCCTTTGCCTTCAAGTGTTTATGACCCAGTCGACTGGCCTATGCACATTATCGTGGCTTTACGGCACGGGCGTATTGCACCGGCAACATCGTGGCTGCTTTCTCATCGCCGAGTTGCAGGGCGGCGTGATAGGGCCAATACGGATCACGCAACAGTTCCCTCGCTAGCATCACCAGATCGGCGTGGCCGTCTCGCACGGCGTCCTCGGCTTGTTGCGGTTCGGTAATCATCCAACCTGCGGCCGTCGGTATCTCGGCTTCACGTCGAATCCGACTGGTGATCGGAATCAGGAAGCCCGGCCCCCACGGCACCTGCGAGATGTCTGGCGTGACAAACCCCTGGCTCACGTCGACCAAATCCAGCCCGGCCGACTTGAGCCGACGGAGCAGTTCGATGGACTCCTCAACGGTCACGCCTCCCTCGATCCAATCGGTCACGGACAATCGGGCTGTCAGTGGGAACTTCTCCGGCCAAACCTTGCGGACGGCTGCGAAAGTCTCCGTCATAAACCGAATGCGGTTGTCGAAACTGCCGCCGTAGTTGTCGGTGCGTTTGTTGGCCAACGGAGAGTAAAATTCGTGGGCGAGGTAGCCATGGGCGAAGTGAAGTTCCAGCCACTCAAACCCTGCCGCCAAGGTACGCTTTGCTGCCGAGACGAAGGCCACTTGAATGCGCTGAATATCCGCGACCGTCATGGCCTTGGGTACTTTTGGCAGGTTGCCCCCGAAGGCCACGGCAGACGGGGCGATGGTGTCCCAGCCCCCTCGGTCCGCGTTGATGTGGCCATCGCCATCCCAAGGCGTGCTGGCGCTGGCCTTGCGCCCGGCATGGGCAATCTGGATGCCAGGCACTGCTCCGCTTTGCTTGAGAAACCTCGCGATCTTGGCGAACGGCTCAACGTGGTCATCGAGATAGATGCCGCTGTCGGCTGGGCTGATGCGACCCTCCGGGGAAACAGCAGTTGCTTCCACGATCACCAGTCCAGCACCGCCCACAGCACGGGAACCAAGATGCACGAAGTGCCAGTCATTCGGGAAGCCATTGTCCGAGGAATACTGACACATCGGCGACACAGCCACACGGTTCCGCAGCACAACATTCTTCAGCCGATACTCTTTGAAAAGACTCGCCATATTGTTTCTCTCCGCGTGATACCGTGTTGATTCGATTCTTAAGTAACTCTTGAGAGATGATAGAACGTGAGCATTCCAAGGCCCGTGAAGTGTGTAAGAGTGATAAGCACCTACCATGACTTTGGTGAATCTCGTACTGGGCGATGCCTTACGCGGTTGAGAAGGATGGCTTTGTTGTTGTCCGAGGTTTTAGGACCAACGGGCCGTCCGGTGTTAGCCCGGTCCTTTAGGACCGGGTTTCGATGTTTTTTTCTGGAAGCCCCGAAGTGGGCGATCGGAACGAGTCCGGACGCCCACTTCGGGGCTTGATGTGGTTGGTGCCGGTACCCGGTCGTTTAGGACCGGGCTAACACCGGACACTACTTTGGAGCTAAAAACTTCGTGTGGAAGGTTCCATCACCCATGACCGCGTGCAGCATAACATCATGAAACCTATCGACGTACTTGCTAAGGGCCTGTCTCGAAATAAGTGTTACAACTTTTTCCTCGGCGTGATGCGGTAGTTCCATTCGCCATGGAACGATTCCCGCTGGCACTGGATCGT
>JBBRME010000129.1:0-12386 GCA_038230995.1 Gemmatales bacterium | reverse complement strand
TATGTGTGGGTGAAACTTGGCAATGAAAAAAAACCGTTCGTACTACCTGTCCTCACTGCCAGTGGGCCAAACCCGATCCAGTTCACGTTCAACGAAGTTGCTGTGCAAAAAGCTCGCTATCAAGATCGTGTCGAGAGGTACTCCAGCCGGGTGTTAGATGCACGTCTTGCCCAGGATCAGCTCGGCGTAGCACTTGCAGCACTGATCGAAAAAGCTGAGAACAAGAAGGCCCTGGAACGTACCGAAGGCGGACTGAAAACACTAGAAGAGAACGAAAAAGAGCTAAAAGCACAACTCGCTGAACTGAGAGCGGACCCAAATTCCAAAGATGAAAAAATGGGCCGTGAACTCGTCGCCGCTGAACAATTGCTACGCAGCATGCTAGTCGTTAAACCCGAACTTGAATCGAAACGCGAAGACTTGAAATTGAGCCTAGAGAAGGCAGATAACCCCGCCGACTACGAGAAGAAGTTCCGCGCCAATGAAATTACTCGTTCGATTACTTTTCACGAACGCCGCGGTGAAATTGCCGAGGCACTGGAACAGTACGATCGGCTGATTGAACTCTCGGGTCTTGACGAAGCAAAGACTCGCAAAGCAAAGCTCGAAACAGAAAGCAAACCTAAAACACCTGAAGTGGCTGCGGCAAGAATTGCAGCCAAGATCGAATGGTCGTCATTGGAGAAGCTAGAAGAGATCAGCGCGAAAATACCTGCCCTCTCTAAGTCTGTTGACGAACTCGTCAAGGCAGACGATAAGTACGGACTTCGCATCGCACAGACCACAATTCAAGCAGGTTACGCCCGTCTCGGCGACTTGGTTGGAACACTTGACCCGGAACTCATTCAAGACAAAGAGCAGGTGAAGGCCATCGCACAAGTGAAAGCCGAATTGCAAAAGATCGAAGAAGTAGTGACGATGAATCGCAAGAGGATTATGGATTAGGTGTAGGCGGTATTGCTTTCCAGATTCGCACAGTCTTGTCGCCCGAACCAGACACGAGAGTGGAACCATCCGGGCTGAAAGCTAATGCATGAACATAATTACTATGACCAGTCAGTTCGGTGATGAGCTTAAGACTATTTGCATCCCAGATTCGGATGAGCTTGTTGGAGCAGGCAACAGCTAAACGCGTCCCATCCGGTGTAAAGACCAGATCGAAGACTTGCACGCCGTTCTCAAACTCACCGAGGAGGGTTTCTTTATCGATATCAATCACAAAGATCTTTCCACGTACCGTAGCGGCATAAAGCAAGTTGCTCTTTGGATGGATAGCAAGCCTGCTAAAACCCTGATTCAGGATCTCCGGTATCCTCAAGGTATGTTGGTTTCCCGTAGCTCTTTCAATCAGAACCAAGCAGTTTGAATCGTTCGGATTTTCATTAGCAACCACTAGGAATTTGCCATCTGGTGTATGGACGACATCTGCTGCTTGCATGTCTTCCGTTAAGCTTCGGGCTTTTCCACTCGGATCATCCAAGTCGACGACCTGCGCTCGGATCCCACCCAGTACGTAGGATTTACGGTCAGGACTGAATTCACCCCGGCCATCCCGCCATATGTCGTTTTGGATTCTCCACGATCTCAGGACTTCGCCCGTTTTGACATCACAGAGCCGAAGATCGCCTTCCCGTTTGATCGGTACTCGACTAGACACCATAAACCAGCGGCCGTTCGGATGAAACCGAACATGGTTCAGGATCAGTTTGTGCTCGATCATGAACGTAGAAATGGTTTTACAGGTATTGACATCCCAGATACGCACGGAGCCATCCCACGATGAAGTGATTGCCCACGGTTCTGTTGGATGGTAATCAACGGAATAGACGAAATCCGTATGGCCGTTAAGACCGTTCTTCTTTTCGATTTCGGGGATATTCCAATTGAGTACTGTTCCGTTCTGCGTGACGGAAAGCAGGTAGTCCCCTTGAGGTGTGTAGGCAATGTTCTGCACACTCGTGTCATGTCCAAGCAACCGGGCTTGCTCCTTGCCAGTCTGCAGGTTCCACAGGCTAATTGTTTGGTCGGCACAGCATGCTGCAATTTGGGTTCCGTCGGGGCTGAAGGCTAGATCGTTTATCCATCCCCGATGGGAAGACATATTGTGCCTGAGCACGCCTGTCTCTCCATCCCACACCCAAATGCTGTGATCCATCGATCCCGTCACGAGGGTCTTGCTATCCGCACTAAAAAGTACCGACTTGATTTGATTCAAGGGCCCTTTCAGCTTTGCCACTGCCAGACCGGTCGCTGTGTCCCAGAGCGTGGGATTCACATTCGGATGCATGCAACTCGTCAGGAGTCTCGTACCGTCACCGTTCAACTGGGAGTTCCCGAGGCCGTTTTGCAACTCGGCAAGCTTGACGAATTTCTTCAACTTACTGTGAACCACTCCATTGAGAACCCTCTTACCGTCTTTCACGATGGATATAAGTACTGCAGAGTGATCCTTGGTTGAATTGTGGCTATTGACCGTTGCTCCCTCATAGGTAAAGCGATATCTCAACTTCCCTAATGATAGATCCCAAAATTGCAGCTCAGTTGGTGTCTCAACGAGAAGATTTTGGTCATCCTCCGAGACAGACATGATTGAGATCTCACCCTGACCACAATCGATTCTCGCAGTCACCTCACCGGTTTCGATCTTGCGGATTTCAACCGGCCCGCGCTCCATTCGCAGTGAATAAAGCGTCCGTCCGAAATCCCGGCTCAATAGAGACTTTGCGGGTGTGTGACTTTCCCGACGGACGATCTGCCTTGTGCGCAGGTTCATCACGATGATCCGCGTATTTCCATCACTGAAGATCCAGAAATCGCTGCCGCTCGGTCGTCGTACAAGGTCGGCCGTTTCTTGAAGATTCAAGACGCTTTCACTGATGTCCAATTGCGTACGAAAGTAGTTCCATTCCCATCCACGGTTATCGACGGGCGCATCGTCGAGTGCCTGCTTCGCCATCGTTGTGTTGAACAACTGTAAGGCAGAAGATGCTGCCAGACAGCTGGCCCTGTAAAGCTCCTGCCTCTCCGCATGAAGTCGGCCAGCGGCCTTGGCTTCTGCAACCAAGGCTAGTTTCGTCTTGTTTTCAGCAATCCCGTAGGCAATCAGTAGTGCGAGGAACGTTCCAACCGTGCCGAGCAGCACGAGTCCGATGAGACTCGCAATCGCCGGTTTTCGTTTCGTCCAAGAGTAGACCCTTTCTGGCACACTGACAGGTCTTGCTTGGATGGACTCGCCTCGTTGCCAGCGGGCTAATTCGTCAGCGATGTCTTCTGCGGTAGCGTATCTTTTAGCAGGGTTTTTCTGCAGACACTTCAAGCAGATTGTCTCGAGATCCACTGGTAAATTCGGCTTCAGCTTCTTGGGTGAAAGCGGCTCTTGCGATTGCAGCAACACCAGCGTTTCAATGGGCGTTTCACCCTTGAACGGAACACGCGCTGTAAGTAACTCGTAAAGGATCACGCCGATCGCGTAGATGTCAACACATGGGCGGTCATCTTGACCCAGCACCTGTTCCGGCGACATATATTCTGGCGTGCCGACCAGGATACCAACTTGCGTGAGAGCTTCCCCTTCACTGCTCTGAATTGAATCCATCGACTTGGCCAGACCGAAGTCGGCAATCTTCGGTGTACCATCGTGGGTCAGCAATACATTGCCGGGTTTCAAGTCCCGGTGGATGACACCTTGCAAGTGTGCTGCGTGCACGGCTCGTGCAATAGTCTCTACTAACTTGGCCACGTGTTTGAGTGGTTGCGGATTGTGTGTGAGTTGAACGAGACTACCGCCACCTACGAATTCCAGCGACAGATAGGGCTGCCGCACAACTGAACCCCCACGAACGGGATACGTGCCGACGTCGAAGACCTGAATGATGTTTGGGTTCTGAACCTTGGCCACGGCAGTTGCTTCACGGTGAAATCGCTCATGAGATTCACGGTCGAGCATGGACTCCCGGGTCAGCACTTTGAGCGCAACGATGCGATCGAGTTCAATATGTCTCGCCTGATAAACCACACCCATGCCACCTGCACCAATTTGATTCAGTAGCTCATAGCCGGGAATCGTGGGTAAAAGTGGCAACTGCAACGTATCATCGTGCCGATACGCAAGTGCGTTTAACGGAACTGTGCCCAGGTGAATTTGTGTTGGAGCGATATGAATCGATGCTGCCAAGCCATATTCACCGGACGGTGGGCAGTATTCGTTTGCTAGCGAGGTGCAATTTGTCACAGATTATTCACTTCAACGCAGAGGGTGCTGAAGTGTGGTTCAGGTTCGGCAACAAAGCAAATCGGGATCATGAATTGATAGAGAATGTTTGTCGTGCGAGACTCAAGCGACTCGACCGCCCCGCAGCAACCGTGGGTGGTGACCTTCCGTGGGATAGGCTTCGAGATCAGTCGGAAATTGTAAAAGTTCGGGTGTTAGCGGAGTATCGGCACTCAAACTCATGCTCGGCAAGAATGGCAATACAGCTGGTTCATCTAACGGGATGATCCAGTCCGTGAAGCTAATAACGGCGTCGGTCGGTTCTTCGTTCATGCCCGCGCCTCCTTGCGAGGGGTTTGCCAATCGCTTACCAGCGAATAAGTGCCGTACCCCAAGCCAAGCCTGCCCCAAACCCGCTCATCAAAGCAAGTTCGCCTTCCTTTAATCGGTTTTCTGCCAAGGCTTCGTCCAGTGCAATCGGGATTGTCCCAGCAGAAGTGTTCCCGTACTTGTCGAGGTTATTGAACACCCGCTGCCGTGGTATTTTGAGTGAGTCGATAGCCGCGTTGATGATGCGGATGTTGGCTTGATGTGGCAGGTACAACGCCACATCATCAACCGTTTTGCCGCTGAAGGTCAGCACATCCTGAATGGTGTCCGTCAGGATGTTGACGGCCCATTTGAAGACGGCATGGCCTTCCATGTGCATAAAGTGTTTCTTTTCAGCGAGGAGTTCCGGCGTAGGTGGAAGTCGACTTCCCCCAGCTTCCCGCTTGAGCATCGGCCCACCCGAACCATCGCTACCCATGCTGTAGGCCACAATGCCTTGATCCGGGCGGCCTGGCTCGATGATCACCGCCCCGGCACCGTCGCCAAACAACGGATAGGTCTTGATGTCATCCGGATTCACAATCCGGCTGTTGGTATCCGCACCGATGACCAACGCCCGGTCGGACAGGCCAGCTTTCACGTAAGCCGCAGCGGTGACTAAGGCATACACAAACCCCGCACATGCGGCTTCCACTTCCACCGCCGGGGCCACTAAACCCAGGCGATCTTGCACAATGCTGGCCGTACTGGGGAACGACATATCCGGGGTGAAGGTACCCACCACCAGCAGGTCAATGTCTTTCGGGCCGTAGCCGGATTTCGCAAAGCAGTCGTTGGCGGCTTCAACGCATAAATCGGATGTCGCTTGATGTGGCAGGGCGTGGCGGCGTTCGTGAATTCCGGTTCGCTTGACAATCCATTCCGAGTCAAAGCCGAATTTCGCGTGGAGATGCTCGTTCGAGACAATGGAATCCGGCAGATACTTCCCAACACCGGAGAAGCGGAAGCCCAACAGCGACCGGCACTTCGGGCGAGGCGACTGGCGATCACTGCTCATCAGGTTGGCATCCGTACTTCAGGGCCAAAGCTCAATTCAGTTCGATTCTACCCAAAGCGCCAGAAAATGCGATGCGAACACGGCGGTGGCGTCATTCTGCCCGGTGTCGTCGTGTCCACGGGATATGCACACCCCCCGCTGGACGCGCTTCACTAGGCTGGACGAACGAGTGTCCGTGTTTTTTGACGCATTGAACGACGCGAAACGGTGCCATTCGAGGTGGATTCGAGCACATTCAGACCCGTTTCAGCCAGTTAGTGGAGCCAAAACAGGTCGAAAAGGGATCGTTGCAGCGAAAAGTCGAACAAAAATCCGTTGGTGCATCTTGCGAACAATGAACGAAGCGTCAGCGAATATGCGGACTTGGTTGCTAGTGACCGTCAAGTCCACGTAACTCTTCATGAATCTGATCAATCCGGTTTCGGATGCTAGCAGACTCAGTTTTGATTCCAACGGAGTCAAACCCTCGAACAGCGGCCTGATAACACGCGATGGCCTGCTGCATGTTCACCCCACGATCCCCCGTCGGTAAGTTGTGGTACGCATTCCCCAAGTTGATCTGAGTAGTTGCATAAGTTAGAGGAAAGTTCACTTCAGTGCGTGCTCTCAAGGCTGCGCGATAGAAGGCGATGGCCTGCTGTAAGTTGGTTCCACGATCCCCCGTAGGCATGTCCCTATATGCAGTCCCCAGGTTGTGCTGGGTCATCGCCCAGTCTTGCGGGAAGTCGGCTTCGGTGTAGACCCGCAAGGCGGCCTGAAAGAAGGTGATGACCAGCTGCAAGTTGGCCCCGCGATCCCCCGTCGGCATATCACCATATGCAGTCCCCAGGTTGTTCTGGGTCATCGCCCAGTCTTGCGGAAAGTTCGCTTCGGTGTAGCTCCGCAAGGCAGCCTGATAGCAGGCGATGGCCTTCTGCAAGTTGGCCTCACGATCCCCAGTCAGAATGTCGGTATATGCAATCCCGAGATTGTTTTGGGTCATCGCCCACTGTTGCGGATAGTCCGCTTCGGTGTAGACCCGCAAGGCGGCCTGATAGTACGCAATGACCTGCTGTAAGTTGGCTCCAGGATCCGCCAACGTCAAATCGCTGTATACCGACCCTAGGTTGATCTGGGTCATCGCCCATTGTTGCGGAAAGTCCGCTTCGGTGTATACCCGCAAGGCGGCGTGATAACACGCGATAGCCTGCTGCAGATTCGCCCCACGATCCCCCGACGGCAAGTCGCTGTATACAGTCCCCAGGTTGTTCTGGGTCATCGCCCAGTCTAGCGGGAAGTCCGCCTCGGTTCTCACCCGCAAGGCGGCGTGATAACACGCGATGGCCTGCTGCAAGTTCGCTCCACGATCCCCCGTCGGTAAGTCGCGGTACGTACTGCCCAGATTGTTCTGGATCGTCGCCCATTGTTGCGGGAAGTCGGCTTCGGTGCATACCCGTAAGGCGTGATCATAAAACTTGATGGCCTGCTGCAGGTTCGCACCACGATCCCCCGTGGGCGAGTTCCAGCATTCAACCCCAAGGTTGCACTGGATCATGGCCCAATCTTGCGGAAAGTCCGCTTCGGTGTAGATCCGCAAGGCGGCCTGATAGTAGGCGATGGCCTTCTGCAAGTTGGCCCCGCGATCCCCCGTCGGCAAAGCGCTGTACGCATTCCCAAGGTTGTTCTGGGTCATCGCCCAGTCGTAACCAAATTGACGTTCATCGTACTGCAAAAGTACACTGCTATAAAGCCTGATCGCCACAAGGAGATGACTTGCACGCGATCCTTGTGTGCAGTTTGCATGTTCAACCGCAGTGCAATAAACATGTGACAACTCATAAGAATGAAGTACCCGCGTCTCAAATTTCAACGCATCCGTCCATTCCAGGAAGCGGGCATGCTCCTGCATGTTTGACTGGTTGTGTGCTGCTTCAATTTTTTCGTTCCACTCCTGAAATGCTGATTCCGCATTCAACTGATACCCGTGGAACCACGCCAACCCGGCAAACTTATCACTCGGTTCCAAGGATCGACTTTGCCAGTGCTTCTGCCAGGCGGTGTGCAATGGGTCATGTTGTTCTTTGGATAATGTTTCTTGCAAGGCTTCGGTCATTCGGCTATGCAAGGTGAACCAGCCGGGTTCTTCAGTACTGGGTTGCAGGAAGCTGAATCGTAGCAAGTTGGCCCAGACTGTTTCTTGTTCAACTCCGTCGTTATTGCTGAACATCTTGCGTGCGGCAAGTTCATCGAACTTCGGCGGGAGTGCTAGTTTGCGGATCCACAACTCTTGGGCCTCGTCGGCCAGTGATTTCAGAAAGCGCTCGGCAAGTCGGTTGATGTCTCGCAGCGACAAATCGAAACTGTCCGGATCGGTCCTGACACCGTTACGTTGATCGGCATCCACTGTGTCGGCACAAAGGCCCAGCGTAAAAGGATGATGACCTGCTTCTTTCTTATCTGTTGTTTTGTCATCGCGGGTAATCGCCAGAATCGCATCCTGTAATCGCTCATCGACGATGCTGCACTTCTGCAAAAAATCGCGGGCATCATTCTCAGATAACCCGGCTACGAGGTGTTGTTCAAGTGCATCTCGTTCCGCGTATCCTGCATCGGTTTCGCCCCAACGCAATTTGTCTCGCCCGGCTGTCACGATGAGATACGGGCTGTCCGCAAAGTGCAACTCGGTGATCCAGCGTTCTTCTTCATGCAAGCCAGCTGCATTCTTCCCGACTGCTTGTCGCAGCACTTCTGTGGTATCAAGGAATAGCACTGCCTTTGGCATAAATTGTCGACGATCATCGGTGATCTCGTTTGGATAAGGTGCGTTTGCGAAATCGTATCTGAATCGCGCTGTAAGTTGCGAACGAATATGTTCTGGGTCACCCTTGCGGAGCACCTCCCAATCTTGTTGCCCGCTAAGTTCGTTCAAGTACCGCTGTACTGCACTTCCATCAAACTTCTTGCCAAGAGCCTTGATTCCTTTGCCAAGCAATGGCACACCACCCAATGCGTCAATGGCATCAATGATGAGGTCGGCGGGCCCGCCGAGCTTCCATTTCGGGTCGCCTTTGCTGTGGCCGATCTTCTTCAGATACCACGCCAAGGCCAGATCGAACGACGGCATGTCGAACTGACTGAGTTGCTCGCGGAAGCGAATCAGCGATTGCACCGGCCGGTCGATAATGCTGGGGAGGGCTTCCAAGTCGACGAGTGCCGTGGGGAGCGATTCACCTTGGGCCAGTTCCTTGAGCTTCTTCAATGTCCAGCTTTTGCCCACGCCACCAACACCATAGAAGTGCAAGATCGGCACTGGTGTGTCTTTGGGGGTATTCAACAACCGGCGGAATGCTTCTTGTTCGTTCACACGGTTGGTGAAGTTGGCCAGTGATTCGCTTGGCGTGAGCGAAGCGTTGGTCGTCGGCATCTTCGGACGCGGCATGGGCAACTCCGGTACGATGGACATTCTAAGTGTCCGTCTCGACATTGATGAAGAAATAGAAGGGTCGACGAAGAAGATGCATCGTTGCTCTTCGCGCGCAGCTATTAAGCTCGGCCCCTCGCATCTGCTCAGGAAAAACGCACGCTGGGTGTCGTTGTGTGTTGCGCCGGCCACGTGGGGCAAGTTTTTAACTTGACAACAGAAGGCAAGATGAAATCTTGCCCCACGTTCATCATCGTCAGGATTTGTAGCCGCGATGCGTAGCTGAGCGCGGGACACATAATCGCGCTCAGCTCTGTTCCACTTCGTGTCACTTCGCATCGCGGCTAAACAGATTGGATGAAGTCACGTCGATTGCGTTCATGTGGCGTCAACAGATCGACTTAGCCGCGATGCGGAGCTGAGCGTGAACGGGTGGAACGCCAGTACCAAATCCACGCTCTCTTTCGCTTACGCTTCGTTCGCGGCTCGCAAGAGAAAACCAAAACTACAAACCTACTTCTTCACCAGCACCAGTTTCGTGCTGCCTTTGCCGCCGGTGAAATCCTTCGGGCGTGCGCCGTCTTCGGTGTAATGAATCGTCAGCGTGTCCTTCTCCCACTTGTACACGCCGGGGAACTTGCGGCCCTTATCGAAGTCCGCATTCAGCGGGAACAGGTCCATCTCGGCGGGCGTCCTGCTGGTCTCCACTTTGATCGTGGCGGTCAGTTCCGTCTTGCCCATGAAGATGCTCAACTTGCCATCCTTGATGGTCAACGCTGTCACGCTGTCCTTCACCTTGTCTGGCACGGCAGTGCCATCGCGCTCGAACTCTTTCACGGTGTAAGCACCGGTCAAATCCTTGAGTGCAAGCGATTGGCCAAAGGCCACGCTGCCCACACACAAAGCGACCAACAAACAGAATCCACGCATCGCCATGTCTCCGGTTCCGCTGTAGACGATTGTACTCGACCCGCCGCCACTATGATGACATCATCTCGGATCGGAGCTTCGGACATGGCGGAAGTACGCGAAACCCAATTGCTCATCATTGGTGGTGGCCCCGGTGGTTACCCGGCAGCGTTGCACGCGGCGGATCACGGGATGCAAGTGCTGTTGGTAGACGAAGACCCCAAGCTGGGTGGCGTGTGCCTGAACCGCGGGTGCATCCCCAGCAAGGCCCTGCTGCACGCCGCCAAGGTGATCCACGAAGCCAAGGAAGCCACGGTCATGGGCCTGAACTTCGGCGAACCGAAGATCGACCTGGATGCGATGCGTAACTTCGTGCAGACGAAAGTGATCGCCAAGCTCACCGGTGGCATCGCTGCATTATGTAAGGGGCGGAACGCCAGCACCCTGCGGGGTCGGGCCGAATTCGTGGATGCCAACACCGTCATGGTGCATGGCGAAACGCCAACCACGGTGAAGTTCCAGAAGTGCATCATCGCCTGCGGTGGCGTGCCCGCCATGCCCAAGCTGTTCAACATCGGCGATCCACGCGTGATGGACAGCACCGGGGCCCTGCTGCTGCCGGACATCCCCAAGACCATGCTCGTCATCGGTGGGGGCTACATCGGCCTGGAAATCGGCAGCATCTATGCAGCACTGGGCACCAAGGTCACCGTCGTGGAAGCGATGGACGGCTTGGTGTTGGCTGCGGATCGTGACCTCGTGCGGGTGCTGGAAGCCAAGCTGAAGAAAGAGTTCGACAAGATCTACCTCGATACCAAAGTCGCAGCACTCAAGGCCACGCCGGCAGGTATCGTCGCCACGCTGGAAGGCAAGGACGTACCCGGTGAACTCACGTTCGACCGCGTGCTGGTGGCCGTCGGCCGACGACCGAATGCTGGGCCACTCAAACTGGAGAACGCCGGACTCAAGACTGACGAACGTGGCTTTATTAATGTGGATGCCCAACGCCGCACCAGCGTGCCGCACATCAGTGCGATTGGCGATGTGGCTGGCGAACCCGGCTTGGCCCACAAGGCCACCGCCGAGGCACGCGTAGCCGTGGAAGCGATCCTCGGTGAACCGGCCGAGTGGAACCCACGGGCCATCCCTGCGGTGATCTTCACCGATCCGGAAATCGCCTGGGTGGGCCTGACCGAGAAGGAAGCGATTGCCGGGAACATCCCACACGAAGTGCTGAAGTTCCCATGGGCGGCCAGCGGGCGGGCTGTGGCACTAAACATCACGAACGGCCTGACCAAGATGTTGATCGACCCGGAGAGCAAGCGAATCCTGGGCGTCGGTATTGTGGGCAGCGGTGCTGGTGAAATGATCGCCGAGAGCGTGCTGGCCATCGAGATGGGGGCCGTGGCCCGCGATGTGATGGAGTGCATCCACCCGCACCCAACGCTCAGCGAAACCGTGATGGAATCCGCCGAGCTGGCCTACGGCGGTGCCACCCACGTGATGAAGCCGAAGAAGGTGGCGAAGTAACTGAACTCCCGGCCTAAAGCAAAACACCCCGCGATGGCCAATGCCATCGCGGGGTGTTTTATTTCACTCTCCGCCTAGCGGATTTTTTCGATGTGCAAGAAGATGGTGTAGTCACCTTCAAAGGTCTTGTCGTCGACAAGTTTCACTTCAATCACCCCTTGAGCCTGTTCCGGCAGCGTCAGTTCCGAAAGCTTCTTCGCACTTGTCTGGGTCAACAGCAACACCTTGGGTGCGGTGAATTGTACCGGGATATTGTCGATTGCGTCGATCGTACCAATACCGCGGTTGCCACCCATGTCGCCCTCAACTTTCGGCAGCTTGAGTGCCCAACCGGTCTTCATCGCCACGGCTGGTAGTTGTTGATCAGCAAGAACTCGTGCACCAGCATCGCGGACGGTGTTCAAAGAAACATCAAGATCCTGTGCTTTGGTTTTGACCACACCGTTGATGGCATCGGCAGCAGCAAAGCCGGATTCAAACTGCACGAGCCGGTCGTCGTTTCCTTGCTTTGTCCAGAAGGCACGATAGTTCAGTGCATGTGGAAGCACGTGGAATGGGGTTGGGCCGAAGTCGTCCCACTCCCACAGCGTGGGGGCAATGGCTACCACTTCTTTTTCACCGATGGCACCTTCAAAAACCACCAGCGGGAATCGCCCCGAGTATTTTGCGCGATCCACAGGACGATTGGCCAAATCCGCGACGTTGCGATTGAAGTTGGTGCCAACCGGGTGCCAAGTGACTGCAGCGGGTCGAGCCGGGGCCGAAGGATTGGCTGGAAAGGAATCACCCGACCGCAGGCCACCTTCACGAAGATTGGCCGTACCTGCACGAATGAATCGAGCCACGTCATCGCCTCGGGCCGTGTCCTTGCCGAGGATGCCGTTGATGCCGGTGAACTGCTCTTGCTTTGTTACGCCGTCTTTGGTCAAGCGAGTCCAGCATCGGACAAT
>JBBRME010000128.1:0-12631 GCA_038230995.1 Gemmatales bacterium | reverse complement strand
GTGAAGTTTCATGATCGTGAACTCAGTGGTTTTATCGCCTTACGAGCAGGCGGTTTCTTGCCTGACAGTGGTTCGCTACCGCCTTTGGGCTTGGCAGTGGCCGGTTCCGTGGGTGGTTTCGCCTCGGCTGTCGGTGGCGTCAGTTTCTGTTCCGGAAGAGCCGTGGCGGTCGGGGTTTCTGACTTCGTAGGTACCTGGGTCATGCTTTGGTTGCGACTCATCTTCCACGCCACCACGTCGGTCGTTAGCACTTGTACCGCTTTGGTCATCTGTGCATCGATTCCTATGACCCACTCTTCGGCGCTGGTCTCTACGGCAACGTCTGGCAACACACCCTGTTTATCCATGTTCACGTTTTTGTTGGTGTACACACCGATACGTGGGAGGCGGAACGTGCTGCCATCAATGAGCCGAGTACTGCTGGTGCCGATGACCAAGCCACCGGTGGCCTGACCGACCACCTTGCCCAACCCGCTCGCCCGGAAGGCATGCGGGAAGATTTCCGCATCGCTGTAGCTGCGGTTGTTGATGAGCACCACCATCGGCTTAGCCCACTTCCGGTCGAAGTTCCGCATCACCATTCCTTCACCGCCGTCGCGCTGAACGAAGCGTGTGTGATCCTTGCCCACGAGGTAATTCAGCACCTGATCATGCGTGAAGCCACCGCCGTTGTAGCGTACGTCGATGACCAAGCCTTCCTTATCGAAGTTGTCGGAGTACAGAGCACGCACGAACACTTCGAGGCCCGCTTCGTCCATACTTGGGATGTGGACGTAGCCAAGTTTGCCGCCGCTTTGCTTGGAAATATCCTCAGCATTGTGGGCTACCCAGCGGTCGTAGAGAAGCGAGCTGAGCTTGTCGCGCGTCATCGCCTGGATCTCGATATCGCGGCTCGTCTCTCCGCTCTTGATCTTGAGTGCCACTCCTTCCCCGGCCCGGTTGTTCAGCAGCTTGGCAAGGTTCACCACTTGTGTCAGTTCCGTGCGATCCAAGTGCGTGATGATGTCGCCAGGCTTCAGGTTCAGCCCGCGTTTGTCGGCAGGCCCACGCTTGAGCACTTCGGTAATCTTCAGGCCCGGCCCGGTGTATTTGTCGTCGAAGATCAAACCAAGCTCTGCTGTCTGGGCATCCGGTGTTGAAGTCCGCCCGCTGATGCCAAGGTGCGAGGCGTTCAGCTCGCCCAGCATGAGCGACACCAACGAGTAGAAGTCCTCCCGCGACGCACAGTGCTTGACGAGCGGTGCGTACTTGGCCCGTACCGCCTGCCAGTTCGTGTTGTGGAAACTGTTGTCGTAGAACTGCTCGTTCAGTGCCCGCCAACTCTGGGCAAACATCTCAGCAAACTCTTCATCGCGTTGAACGGTCATGGTGCAGGAAAAGGGCACCTTGCCCGGCTCAATAGGCGTCGCATTGTTGAATCCCAAGCGTGCGGTTCGCAGCTCCCCGATTCCGTTCAGGAAGTACATGGTTCCAGTGTTGCGTTTGCCCCACTTGATGTGGCGTGGCTGTTGATTGTTCGACGTGATGCGATTTTGATTTTTCCCATCCGCACTCACCGTCCAGAGGTCGTCGCCACCGCCGGAATTCGCACGGAACGCAATCGTGTTCCCATCCGGAGAGATAGCACACTGGCCCTCGGTTGCCATGCTCGTTGGCTTCTCGATCCGCAAATGCAAATCGTCAAGATCCACATCATTCGGGTCGGTCTTCGTCCCATCGGTTGCGGGCTTTTGCAGTGGAAGCAGATGAATCGAGTACGCCCCACGACGTTGGCTGATGAAAGCAATCTTCCCGCTGCCCCAGGTGATGTCCGAGTTGTACGTGGCATATCGGCTCACGTTCACGGCGGGCTTCGATTTGTCCACGGGCATCAGGTACAGTTCGCTGGCGAAGGAACCGTCCATCTTGCTGTAGGCGATCCACTTGCCATCTGGGCTCCACTCGTAGTCGAGAATCTTTTTCTCGGCCACCAACAGTTTCTGATCGCTTCCATCCGGCTTCATCGTCCAGAGTTGGCCATTCCGCAGGAAGGAAATCAGGTCGCCCTTCGGGTTGAACAGCAGCCCACTTTCCTCGGCCCCGGTGTTCGTGATCTGCGTGGTCTTGTACTTGTGGGCCTTGGTGAGGGCCGGGTGCTCCGCATCATCGGATTCAATCATGTAAACATCAACCACGCCGTTGCGATCCGAAAGAAAGTACACCTTCTGCCCGTCCGGATTCCAGATCGGGGCACTATCCTCGGCGGAGTTCTCCGTCAACCGCTTCGCTTTGCCACCTTCCGGCACCTTTGTCAGAAACAATTGGCCGTGGGCCACGATGACTACGTTGCGTTCATCCGGACTCAGCGCGTATTCCGTGGCATCGCGGGTGTAGGTCACGCTGCGTTCGGTGTTGGCCTTGTCGTCAGCGTGAACTTCGATGGCCAGCTTTCGTGGCGATGGTCCACCGCTCTTGGTATTCGTCACCCACAGGTCGGCACCACATTCGTAGACGATCCAATCGCCATTTCGGCTGATGCGTGCCCGGCGGATGATGTCTTCACTTTGTGTTGTCACCGGTGTCACCGCACCAGTCGTTTGCAACCCACTCAAGCTTTGTTTGACGATATTCGAGCATCGCTCGGTACTGCCCATCTCCGTTACGTAGTACACCGTCGATCCATCTGGACTCCACATTGGCGAACTATCTTGACCATTAAACGTCGTGAGTTGCTTGGTGCCTTTGCCATCGGCTTCGGCGACATACAGATCATCGTTGCTCGACCCACGATAGCCACGCCGGGTCCACGACCCTGGCCCACGCACAAATGCCACCTTGTTGCCAGCAGTGCTGTAGTAGGCTTCCTTTGCTTCGTACAAGCCAGTGATTTTCTGCTCTGCTCCGCCTTCCACGGATATGCGGTACAACTCGGGCAATCCCGGGTAATCCGAGCTTCGTGTTGAGTTGTAGATGAGCTGCTTACCATCCGGACTGAAGCCAAGCATCACTTCGTTTCCGCTGTCAAACGTCAGACGCTTGGGCTTGCCACCGGCCACCGGCACAATGAACAAATCGTAGCTTCCGTAACGATTCGAGCTGAACGCGATACTTCGACCATCGGGACTAAAGAATGGGAAGTAATCGTGTGCTTCGTGCATCGTCACCGGTTTGGCGACTCCGCCGATGGCTTCTACCGTCCAGATGTCGCCGAGGTAGCTGAATGCAATCAATTTGCCATCCGGCGAGATGTCTGGCGTGCGAGCGAATTTGATCGGCTCTTGTGTGAAGGCAACGGAGCTGAATAACAACACAAGTGCCAGGGTACGCATGAAGATGATCTCGGCCGTGATAAAGATGGTGCAAACCGGAGGGATCGCCAACTCAATCCACTTTACCATTGGGAGGTGGCCAGAGCAAAGATTGAAGAAGTGAAGAACGAAATGGTTACGACAGAAGTCGCCCAGCGTACCGTCTTTAAGCAACGCACCGCGCAAAAGAGCTATATCGCGACAAATACCATACTGGCAATCAAAACTCCATCGTACAGTGTTTTGAATAATCCGCTCAAATCATTCCCAACATTGATGTTGACGATGCACCTTTGAAAGTTTTACACTGTGTTTTAAGCGAGATTACCAACGGGATGCTGGCAGGAGCCGAGCATCGAATCTTGCCACCTGCAGGGATGCGGACAGATGCAGCTTCCGACGATCAACAAGAAATTTCTGCTCAAATTTGTTGTAGTGTTGGCACTACTGGCCGGAGCGCTGTTGGGCACGCATGCCCTTCAAGCCCGACGGATTCCAGAAGCATTGAAATCGCAGGCCGAGCGAGCCGACGAACAATCGTTAACGGATCCAAAGAAGGCCGATAACGCCATTAGCTATCTTCGACAATACCTTGAATTCCGCCCAACGGATGTGGATGCCCAAGAAAAGCTCGCTGAATTGTTGCGAGGGCGGGCCAAACGAACGGGCAAATCGCCATCCGATTTGCTTCTCTTGTACGACAAGATTTTGCTGAACGACCCGAACCGTATTGAGACCCGTCGCGAAGCCATCAAAGCATCACTGGCGATTGGTCGATACACCGATGCCGAGACGCACTGCCAAGCCCTCATCAAGCAACTGCCAAGCGAAGCAAGCGTCTGGGTCGATCTTGCTTATGCTCAGCGCGGCTTGCAGAAGATGACCGACGCTCGCAGTAATTACGACAAAGCCATTCAACTCGAACCGACCAATAGCGAAGCCTATCAGGAACTGGCAGACTTCCTTTACAACGAACTCCGCAACAAGGATGAAGCCAAGGCTGTGCTGGACAGACTGGTGAAAGCCATCCCCGATGCCGCCAAGAGTTACGCTGTCCGAGCACGTTTCCACAACTCGCTCGGTCAGGATGCAGCGGCGTTAGCCGACGCGAAAAAAGCACTGAGCTTGGATGCCAACTATGCCGATGCGATGCTCATCATGGGTGAGCAGATGCAGAAGTTCCGTGAATCAGTTCAAACAGCAGCCGACTTGTTCAAGAACGGCATGGTGAAGTTCCCCAGTGATGTCCGCTTTGTCCGTCAGTTAGCTTGGCTTGAAGTAAGCCGAGGCAATAACGGGGCTGCTGTATCCGTTCTGGAAGATGGCCTTGCTCACGTGAGCGAAAAGGATCGGTTTGATCTCCTCGTGCCGCTTGCCGACATGCTTATGACTATGCGCGATCCGGAGAAGCCCAAGCAACTCATCACGAAGTTGCAAAGCCGCTCGAGTACAGACCCGGCCGAAAAACGAACGATCGCGATGCAATCGCTTTATCTGATTTCGCGTTTGGCCATGAGCGAAAATAGATGGAGCGACGGGATCCGCGATTTGGAGAAACTACGCGGAGACTGCGGGGAGTTGATCGGCCTGGAATGCCAGACGAACCTGCTGCTTTCGTACTGCTTCCAACGCACTGGCAACACGGAACAGGAAGAAAAAGTTCTACGTCTGCTGCTATCACGTGATCCGAATCACTTGGCTGGTCGGCGTGCCTTGGGTGATTTGTGCCTGAACACTGGGCGATTTGATGAGTCGATTGCCGAATACGAAATCGCAGCGAGGAGCCGCTACTCGACAGCGGATTGCCGAGCAAAACTGCTGAAGATGAAGGCTACACGTTACCGGAACTCGAACGCCAGCAAAATCGCGTGGGCCGAGTTGGACGCACAGTTAGACGCGTTTCGACCGAGCTTTGGTGAATCGTCCGCCGAATTTGGTTTGCTTCGTGCTGAGTTGTTGAAGGCTCGAGGGCAGTTGGATCGTGCCTTGGCCATTCTTCGCAACGAAGCAAATAAACGACCAACCGATGCGAAAGTATGGTCCATCTACTCGAGCTATGCTGCTGACTATGCAGGAGTGTCACCTGCTTTATGCATCCTCGATGAAGCCCAGGCTGCCTGCGGCGATAAACTCGAACTTCGACTGGCTCGAGCTACGTTGTCGGCCCGTGATCCATCGGCGCTGCGACCCCTTGAACCGCTTTCTGCTCAGATTGATCTCTGGCCAGAAGGCGAACAATCGCAACTCTTGTTCGGCTTGGTCGAAGTGTATGACAGACTCAATGACGAAGCCAACGTGCAGAAAACCTACCGCCGCATTGCAGGTCGGTACCCTAGCGAGCGCGCCGTTTGGGAAGGCTTGTTCGACCGCAGCACCCGTAGTGGCGATGTAGCCACAGCAAACGAAGCACGAGCGATGATCCTGAAACTCGATCCGAAGTCGATGGAAACAAGCACTCTTCTCCGTGGCTTGGAAGTGGCCAACTCTAAGCGAGTGACAGAGTGTGCGGTGGCGATTACAGGTATGATCGAGCAGTTTAGCAGCACACCTAACCGCAGTGATGTGTGCGTGGTTCTTGGCCGGTTGCAGATGCTACAAGGCGACTCCGCCAAAGCTGGCGAATGCTTCCAACGCGGAGTTCGTATCGACCCAATGCGATTTGGCATGACTCAGGAATACCTGCAATTTCTGGCCACAACGGCAAACGAAGCCGTGCTGCAACGGCTCATAACGCGACTATCGCAAGATTTCCGTTGGAGTGGGGAACCACTACGGCGAGCTATCCGCCAGACGGTAAGTCGGATTGATGCAGTGGCCGCGAAGCGGTTGATCGACCTCGCAAAGCCACACGTCGAACGCGACCCTGACGGCACCGGGTGGGTGGGCGATTGCTACAAAGCTGCAGGCTTTGAGAACGATGCGATGACCTACTACACCAAAGCTGTTGCTGCACCCACTGCCACGGCAGACGATTGGCTTCGACTGGCGATTCGCCTAACCGAAGCCAAGAACGAATCGGCGGCCGTAGATACCATGAAGCTAGCCAAGGCGAAACTCAATTCGTCGCAGTTGTATTCCATGACCACGGCTCAATTCGCTGACACTCCATTGTCTCCAAAGAACTGGAAGCCCGACCTGCCGACGATTGCCGATAAGAAGATGTATGCCCAAGCTCAATTGTCGTTGAAACTCAGCCGATTTCTCAAGAACGACGCCGTCATCGTACTCGAAGATTTCATCCGCGAGAATGCAGCAAGCTCTAAGGATTGTGTGTGGGCACGTCGCCAACTCGCCATGATGCTGGCCGCACGTGGCACCACGCAAGACCGTGCCCGTGCCAAGGAATTACTCACGGGTGATGACGCGACTATCGGCGACACCGCCGACGAAAAGCGATCCACTGCTGCGGTACTGGCAGGGCTCTCTCGTCAATTGGAAGGCAGCGACCGCGATGTCGTGTTGAACCGTGCAGTGACAGTACTGGCTGACGTTGTAAGTGAAACGAAGAACCCACGGGACAAGTTCCTGCTCTCGCAACTCTACCGTACGAGTGCGAGTTGGATGCCTGACGAGACCGCGAAGAATCACCGACGACTTGGTCGAACGCTGCTTCAAGAGCTCATCCGCGATGACCGAACCAACATCGATTATTACGTGGCAGCACTTGAAGAAGCCACCGAACCAGCGGACAAGCAGTTCGCACAAAATTGTGCTGATTCACTTATCAAAACGTATCCGAGTGACTTCCGCGTTGTTCAAGCAGTAGCACGCCATGCCGTGCGTACTGGGCAGGGGGCCAATGCAATGGATATCCTGATTGCTTATTCCAAAACCGCGGACACGACACCCGGCGACTATCAAGCTCGATGTGGTCGTACTGCGGAGTTGCTGGATGAATTGGTGCGCAAGCAAGAGATTAAAGGCACCGAAATCGCTAGCGCGATGACGAACTTTGCAGTTGAGAAGTACGACGTTTTGTATGAGTACCGACCAGATACCATCGTTGCCGTGGCCGGGATGTTGTCGAACGACAATCGCCCGTCTGAAGCCTTCGCCAAGATCGAGAAGCACGCCAAGTTGCTGCCTGCCCGTGTGCGTGTCCTCGCGGGATTAGCCATTCTGCGGAGTGGTTCACGTGAACCAAAGTCCGTTCAACAGGTGCGTACCTGGCTGGATGCCTCCAAGAACGAAGAGCCGAATTCTGTGGCCGTGCTGCTCAACGAAGGCGAGTTCTACAGCCTGACGAAAGACTTCGACGCGGCGGAAAAGGCATATCAAGCCGTTCTGAAGTCCGATGACCAAAACGTGGTGGCACTGAATAATCTCGCTTGGCTGCTGGCTGCAAACCCTGATGCATCGGATCGGGCGATGGACTCGGTGGAGAAAGCCACTCGGCTCATTGGCCTCACTGGTGAGCTGCTCGATACCCGCGCCCGTATCCGAATCGCCAAGATGCAATATGCCGAGGCGATTCAGGACTTGCAGGCCGCGCTGAAGCAGGAGCAAACGGCGCTTCGGTTGTTCCACCTCGCCTTGGCCAACAAGCTGCAATCGCCGGACAAACCCGATGCCGGCAAGGACTACTTCACCCAAGCCAAGAAACGCGGACTGACCCAGTCGATGGTACACCCCGCGGATGAAGTTGTTTACAAGCAGTTCGATGCCACGAAGTAACGGCTCAATCTAATAAAAACTCGATGGCCTTCAGGCCATCGAGTTTTTTCATTTCAATGCTCTTCTCGATTCGGCACTGCTTGGCATCACACAGTTCTGCAAACGCCGACACTCCACCATACTTCAAGGCCCCTGGCAGAAGCATGGCGTCGTTCGTCGATTTGATTTTGTCGAATTCGAAATCGGTTCGCTCGACAATCATCTTGCTCATGGCATCGCCAGCCAGGATGTGGGCGAGCATGGCCACCACGCTCATGTTCCCCCAGCCGATGATGTGGATCGACTTGGACTTCATCATCTTGGCGAAGCCTACGGTGGTCAGCGCGTCATGGACCTGCTGGGCCAGCAAACACCGGTTGTAGCCTAGTGTGAACGCGGCATAGACTGGGCTGACTGAGTATCCTTTTGACAGTGTTAACTCACCAACACCTAAAACATCTGGAGCAACTACGGCGGCACCCTTTTCAACCAGCGATGCCACAATCGGATTGAGTTTCTCTCCGTCGAACAAGCTCTTCTTTCCTTCCGGGTGTAGCCAGATCACGGTGTGCTTGCCATCATTCTTTTTCCCAAACACACCAGCATGTGGCACGGCGGTCGCGTCTGTATTGCAACCCAGCACCGCAAGGTGCATCGTGGTATCGCCATGCTGGCTTTCCACAGGGCCACTGCGAATTGCAATTTCATTTGGCACTTCACTATTCACCATCGCACGGAGAGCTATCTTCAGTGCCAGAGCTCGCTTATCGGCAGGCAATTTGGCCAAACTATCAGCATCACGCTTGGCCATCGTCTTGCGAAGTTCGCTGGCCTTGGCTTCATCCTTGGGACGTGGATGCTCAGCGTTGAATACAGCCAGTTGATCCACAGGTGTCGGCATGAATTGTGGCTCTGCGACATTCTCGGAACTGCCCATCAGGTGCTTCAGGAAGAAGTCGTACACGAACTCCCTACTCGGTCGGCCGTAGTTGTGCGGTAGCTTGACCCATGCTCGTGCGCTCAGGTTCTCCTCAGCCCCCAGCAGCTTGTAAAGCTGTTTCAATTCCGGGTAACCCTTGGTCATGATCTCGCGGGTCCAGTCGTTGGCACTGGGCAATGCCTGCGGCTTCGGTGCAAACAACGCTGCAAGTTCGATGTTGCCGGTGTTCACACGCAGCAAGCTACAGTTCTCGCAGATGCAACCGCCCTGCATCCCGGTGCTCACCATGACAGCCGGTGCCGACGCTTTGATGCGGTGGTCAATCGCCGCCAGAACAAATGTCTGCGTGCCTCCACCACTGGCCCCGGTGATGCCGATGTTCTTGACGTCCACCTCCGGCAGGCTGCACAAGTAATCGAGGCTCCGCACGCTGTTCCAGGTTTGCAGCCCCATCAGCGAGTGCAGTCGCAGTTCACCCTCCGCATCGGCAAAGCCTTGGCTGTTCGGTACGCCGGAACTTTTGATGTGCGGGATAGCGGTACTATCTGCGTAGCCAACCATGTCATACTGGAACACGATGAAGCCGAGCTTGGCCAGCGTGATCGGCAAGGCTTGCATGAAGAACCGTGCCCGTTCCACATCCTGCTCTTCACCGCGTTGCACCATCGCCTTGGCGGTGGCTTCGCTCTCCACTTGGAAGCGACCCTGGGTCCAATGGCCATGTGCAAACAGAATCGCCGGGCGTTTGCCAGGGTGTTGTTTGGGGTTTGGTCGGTACAAGTTGCCTGTGACGTAGTGCCCTGGCAGTGAAGTGATAGCCACGTTTTCAACGGTGTGCGTTGGCCGTTCAAGCTTGCCCGTCACTTGTGGATTCAGTTCCACTTTCTCGGGCATCGGCCAAAGGCCGTTGGCCACCAGCAGTTGCTCGATCACTCGTTCACGTCGAGTGGCCCATTCTTCCTTGCTCTTCGGTGGAGTAAACGGGAAGTAACCGTTGAGATCCTTCAACGCGCCGAGCCGTTCATCTTTTGGCGTTTTGCCATCGGGGTAGAAGTTGGTCTTCGGTTGCTCGGCTTGGGTGGCCAATGCGAGACAAGGCAGCACCACACCGGCGGCCATGGCCTGACGACGATCCAACATGATTCAACTCCAACCCGGAAGAGGTAGTCGGCGGAGTGCTGAAGATAAGCGAATGAAGATGCCCGGTCAAAAGCAAAACTCACTTACATCTCGTCATTCTGTCATGTGGCGTCGTGTCCACGGAGAACACCAACCCCGACCGTGGACCCGATTTGCTCTGCTGAGCGAACGAGTATTACTTCTTCTTGAGGTGCTTATCGAAGAATTCGATCATTGCCTTCTCCGCCGTTTCAGCGTCTTTTCCTTTGAAGCCGTGCCCGGCCCCTACCAGTTTCAGTAATTCCACTTCCACGTTCGCCGCTTTCAGCTTCTCCACCATCCACTCGGCTTGTTCGAATGCCACATACTTGTCCTCGGTGCCGTGAATACAGAGAGTCGGTGCCGCGTTCGGCGTCACCCAGTAAAGCGGGCTGGCCCGAATGTGTGCTGGTCTGGCTTTTTCGAGGTTCCCACCCAGGAACAGAGGTAGAACTTCAGCGGCATCGACGCTCTTCCCATAGGACTTGGTGAAGTCGCTCGGGCCATAGACATTCACGACGCATTTCACTTTGCTCGATTGGGTCGGGTTCCCACCCTCCCCTTCGAACTCCTTCACACCGCAGGTCACCGCAAGGAACTGGGCCAGGTGCCCGCCAGCTGAACCACCGGTGACGCCGATTCGCTCGGGGTCGATGGCATACTTTTTCGCGTTAGCTCGGAGCCAGCGTACGGCAGCCTTGGTGTCGTGGATCGGTGCTGGGAACTGGTATTTCGGTGCGAGGCGGTAACTCACTGTGACAGCGACGTAGCCCTTCTCGGCGAGTTTGACGATTTGCGAATTGTACCCATCGCGGCTCCCGGCCCGGAATCCGCCGCCGTGGATGAACAACACGCAAGGGAACGGCCCTTCCCCAACCTTCGGTCGGGCAAGATTCAATTGCAGATGTTGATCGTCCGGGTTCGAGTATTCGATACCTTTCTCGAACGAAACAGTTTCAGGTATCGGGGTTTCTTTCTGCGCTCGGGCCGACGAAGCGGCGAAGAGTATCAGGGCGAATGCCAGAGCGGTAGTGACGCGGATCATGAGAAAGTTCCGGCGAGTGGTGGAAGAGTGCAACTGTTTTATTGGGTTGAGGCACCCTTGCGAATTCCGCCACATCGCCGGTTCCATGCCTACTTGATGAGCTTCTCAATGTCGGCTTTAATGGCCTTGCCCCAGATCTCGTAGCCCTTGCCACTCAGGTGCAGGTAGTCCGGCATAATGTCGCCCGACAGCCCGCCTTTTTGATCCAGAAACCCCTTGCTGATGTCCTTGTAGAACACGGTCTTGCCGTCGTCCAGTTCGGCGATGATCGCGTTGATTTCGGCGATTTTCTTGTTCAGCTTCTCCGCTGGAATGATCCCCTTCTGTTGTTCCGTTGCCTTCAGCAACATGTTCAGTCGTTTGACGTCCGGCTTCTCCTTCTTCAATTCCTCGTCGATCGGCTTGATACCAGCCGCGATCTGATCCACGCTCCGCTCGGCATCGCCCGATCCACCGCGCGGGAAGACGCCCAGAACCAGGATCTTGATGTCGGGCTTCTTGCGTTTCAGTTCCTCGACGATGGCCTTGATGCCACCGGCGATCTGCTTGGCGGAATGGCTGCCCGTGTTGTTGGTACCGATCATGATGACCGCCGCCTTGGGCTTGAGTTGGTCAATCTCGTGGCCGTCGGTAATGCGCCAGAGAACGTGGCCGGTCTGGTCGCCACCGATCCCGAGGTTGACTGGCTTGAAGGCTCCGAAATGTTCCTGCCAAGCTTTTTGACCTTCCCAACCGTGGGTGATGGAATCACCGAGGAAGATCACATCTCCTTCACCTTTGCTTTGCTCGATGCGTTTGAGGAAGTCCTTGTGACGGGGGATGTCGCGGTCGAGCTTCTTGACGGCGGGGTTATCCGTCGGCTGTTCTTGCGCGGACAGAGTGGACATTGACAAAGTCAGTGTCAGCACGCAGGCGATGGAGAGTAAACGGCACATAGTGCTCTCGCTCGTGGGATCGCGTCTCCAAGTGGACGCGTGAAATCATGCTATCGAACTACTGGTGCACTGAGTTGCGATTCCATTGAACTGCTCTCGCGCTTTTTATGCCACCCCCAAACTGCACGATAGATGGCCGAACGCTGCACCATGGTGCGGCTAAGGGAAGGGCTTGCAAGTGATACAAGGCCGAGTTGTTTCGTAGATTATGTCGCAACCGACCTGGCAAATCGACATTCTGTCTGGCGTGAATGCTTCTCACGGGTATGCGGACACCCACCCCTGGCCATCCTCAATGAGAAGAATTGATGTTGGAACGACGTGGCATGAATCACTCGAAACGGCTATGCTGCATGAGGTTACGCGAGGTAGCTGTGTGGAGTAAAATGAAAACGAATTGTAACAGCGAACGAAAGGTAAAACGATGTAGGATGGCGTTCATGTATTCGATTGGTGACTCAGATCAAATAGGTCAATCTAAAGTGTGCCCGTCCCGAATGGCACAAAGTTAAGCCTAAGTAGTTGATCATCCTTGGCTTGTGGCGGGTGGCGGTTCGCCTACCCAAGACCGAGGCCTCCGGTCAGAGTGTTGTATCTCACGCAACACCACCAT
>JBBRME010000127.1:0-12642 GCA_038230995.1 Gemmatales bacterium | reverse complement strand
TCCTGTACTTTTCGTGCCGTGTTTTGGGCACGCGTTCCTGGTGGATCTTTTTACGCTGGCCAGTGATTGTGGGTATCCTTGTCTCGGGCCTCGTGCTGGTGCCGTACTACTGGCTCACACTCTCGGTTTACACCCAAGGCTTGGGCCAAAATACGATGCCTGAAAGCCAAGCACTTTCGCTGTTTGGCCGATTCATGTTTTACCCCGGCACATTGTTCGACCAAGCCGGACTGGTCTTGGCCATCGCTGGTTTGCTCGGCTTGGTGTTTCTAATGGTGAAGCACCGCAGCAAATGCGGGATGCCGTTGGCCTTGTTGCTTAGCGTGTATGTCTTCTTTACTGCACAGTCGGAATGCGAATGCCGACATGCCATTTACTGGCTTCCGGCCTTGTGCCTGGGTGCGGTTGCGATCATCGACGCTTTACACACAGATCGACGTTCTCGCCTTCTTTTCGTTGCCCTGCTTGTTGCAGCAGGTGTGTTGGAATGTTACCGGCAAGCCTTCCGGTATGTGAAAGGGTACGACGAAGCCGTGCGTTGGATGCTCGAACATCGCGCGACCGATCGCCCGCTGATGATGGACGGTGAATTGACCGCATCCTTCGTTTACCACTTGCGAAAGAATGACCCTTCAAGACAAGTCTGGGCCGTCCGTGGCGACAAACTGCTTTACACCATGTTCAGTAATCCAAAGGTGCAGTACCAGCAGAAGGCCCAGAACGAGGAAGATGTTTTGAAGTTAATTCACGAAGCTGATCCAGAATTGATCATGATCGAAGATCCACCGATGAACTTCTACGTGACCCCGGCAAGCGACCTACTTCGGCAGGCACTGAAAACTCATCCAGAATTGTTTACCGAAGAGTACGCCAAGACGGTGGACTCGAATTATCACACGTTCACCGATCCCGGCACGAAGCTCGTTGTCTATCGGAAGTTGATCCGAAACCCTAACGCCAAGCCAATGAAGATCGATGTCTTCGGTCTTGGCCAGTCGCTTCAATCCCCGCGTTAGTTACGGCTTGGGGGCTTCTTCCGCGCGGGCCTTCTCAGCGTCTAAATACGGCTTGACGACCTTCGTGAAGATGGTGAAACCTCCCCCACCTAAGCCCGCCAGCAGCAGTAAAAGCACAACGATCTTGCCCTTCTTGCCGTACATATCGAACAGGCTCAGGAAGATTTGCACAGCTAGCGATAAGGCAGCGATGCCACCGGTGCCCAGAATGGCTGCGGCAAACATAGGGCCATAAGGTGGTTCAATGCGGCTCAACCACCAGCAGGACACGTCGAGCGTTGCACCAACGATGGCCAGCGGGCAGAAGATGACCTTCACGAGAGTCGGGAACTTTGTAAATGCGAGAATGATACCGCTCAGGAAGTAGAGCATCGAAAAGCCGAACAGGTGGTTGTGTGTCGTTTGAGTCAGGCCATCCAGTGATACCTGCTTGTCGTTCTTTACGTAGCTTTTGCCACCGAAGTTGAACAACTCCGGCTGAGGAGCTTCGGTGAGGGTGGCCAGCACGTCCCAACTGTTGAGGGCCGGTGATTGCTGCATCCCGTCATGGCAACGGGCACACCGATCTTCGACGAGACTCTTTACCTTGAGTTTGCCATCTTCTAGGTAGTCCGCAGTTACTGGTTTTTCTTTCAAATCATTCGGTTGCTCAAAAGCATCGGACTCGTAAGCAGTCTTTCGAGCCTCTGTATCCAACTTCACCCAAGCAAGGAGAGCTTGCCGTTCGCCCTCACGTTCCAGGTCGACCACGCTGGCTGTCCGCTTCTTGATGTCCTTCTCATATCCCGTCGATTTACTGAAGAAGGCTGCGGCCATGTTTGACTTCGAGAATGCTCCGTTCTTGTCACCGCTGATGATCGATTCAAATTTCGACCCCGGATACTTCCCGCTGTACTCGGTGTAACTGCAATACTTTTCGCGCACATCCGGAACTCCAGGCATCGGGGTGCCATCTTTCTTGGTGTCCTTCATGTGCAGTTGCACCATCGCGGAAACATAACCCAACCCGATGGAAAGAAGAAAAACCGTAACGGTGAGTTTGGCAGGCAGGGGAAGATCGCTGAGCGAAAACCGCTTGGGATCGAGCATTTTGGCATCCTTAATCGAACAGATTCAGCAACTTGTGCTTCAGCAGAAAGTGTAGTTTACCCAGCCTGTGGTGCGGAGGCGACTTCGCAGACTTTTTCCGACAGATTGTGTTGACAGCAATTCGACCCTCGTTATTGTCCGCCACCTTGCTGAAGGTACGCCTTGGGGCACGTGTGGTAATTCCAGACGTGACGGCGAACCGGCAGCAAACCAATTGGCATCGAGCAAACTAGGTATGGCGGACGGTACCACAACGGTGGCAGAGTTGCGTGCGAACATGCGTCGCTTTGCAGCCGAGCGAAGTTGGGATCCGTTCCACACGCCAAAGAACTTGACCCTGTGCCTGGCAAGCGAAGTGGGCGAACTGTGTGAAATCTACCGGTGGCTAACGCCGGAAGAATCCACAACTGCAAGTGCTGACCCGGTGAAGCGGGAAGCCATTGCCGATGAACTGGCCGACGTGATGAACGTGTTGGTGCTGCTCTGCGAGCACACCGGCATTGACCTCAGTGAGGCCATTGCCCACAAGATGAAAAAGAATGCCGTGAAGTATCCGGCACCTTGATTCACCGGCCCGTGGGTGAAGCCGGTCATCCTGTCGGGGGGCAGGATGATCGGTCGGTCGGTGAACTATCGAAGTTGAATTCGTTCAGCTTTTTGGGGGGATGGATCGTGACTAAGCGACTGAACACGCTGGCGGCGCTTGCCGGAATTTCCGTGCTTTCGGCCACCGGACTGCTCTTGGCACAATCGCCTCCAGCAACAGCTCCCACGCCAAAATTCTTTGCAGGAACCATCACGCCACACAGTAGTGCGCAAGGTGTCTACAACAGCGGGCCTGCACCCCTGCGTGCAACTGCACCGCCAACTGCTGCTGAACGACCTGTTGTGAAAAGCTACAACACAGCCGACGGCACCGAAAAGCCAAAACCGATTGTTGATCCTGCCGTCAAGCCTGCAACTTCTAGCGACATTCCACTGCCAACGATGCCCGGCGACCTTGTTCCACTGCCGCCAATTGGCAGCGAACTCAAGCCAAGCGTTACGCCAAGCATCACGGCGGAGCGTGTGCCATCCATACCTGGATCAGCACCAACAGTCCTCAACGTGCCAACGTCGACAATGCCGGTGGCACCAAGCATCACATCATTACCGAGCATGTTGTCGAGCATACCAAGCACCGGAAATCTGAGTGCGAAGCAATCGCCCACGGTGAGCGTCGAATACGAAATGCCCGAAAGCGTGGGTGTTGGCCAAACACTGATCTACAGCCTCGTGGTGAAGAACCTCGGTAGTAGCACAGTAAACAGCGTTCGTGTGGAACAGGAATCACCTACTGGCACGCAGTTTGTCAGCAGTGAACCTGCTTCAGAAACCAATTCTGATGGCCGTTTGAGCTGGATTGTCGGTTCACTCGACGCGGGTGCTGAGAGACGGATCAAGGTCTCTGTGAAACCTTCCGATGAAGGCGAAATTCGCGGTCGCGCCTCAGTCTCGTTTGTGTCGGCCGTTGAAGCCAAAGTGAAAGTCACCCGACCAAAAATCGGCATCTCGCTCACAGCCATTGAGTCGGCTCGCGTGGGAGACAAGATCACGGTCAGCATCAAGCTCACCAACACTGGTAGCGGCCCAGCGAACTCGATGACTCTACAAGCACGCCTGACCGACGGCCTGTCTCATTCATCTGGTGCAGTGATTGAAGCCCCACTGAGCAACCTTGCCGCTGGGGCCAGCATCACGCGCAACTTGGAGGTGACGGCAGCGAAATCCGGTCAGCAACAAGTGACTCTCGCCGTGTTCGCGGACTCAAATCCCGCAGAAACCAGCAAGGTCAACATCAATCTCGTTGAACCACAGCTCACGGCCAAGCAAACCGGACCGACCAAGTGCTACGTGAAAGCCGAGCCGACCTACACCATCGAACTTGGCAATCCAGGCACCACGACAAACGATCCGATTTCCATGTGGACGATGCTGCCCGAAGGGTTCGAGTTCGTCTCTGCCACTGAAGGCGGCACGTTCTCGCCGACGCACAAAGCCGTGGTGTGGAAACTGAGCGGATTGAACGCAGGTGCCAACAAGAGCATCAGTGTGAAACTCCGCAGCGTAGCACCAACCGAAGGCACCATCCGCACGCTTGTTCAAAGTGGTGCACAGGATGTCACCAGCAAAGACACTGTGACCCCAGCTTCTGGCAAAGTCCGGATGCTGGAGGCCAAGTGTGAAACGGCCATCAAGGCCGAGGGCGTTCCTGCCCTGCGGTTTGAAGTAATAGACGTTGAAGATCCCGTAGAAGTCGGCAAGGAAGCCCTCTATGAGATCAAAGTCACGAACCAGGGCACAGGGCCATGTACAAACGTGGTGATTGTAGCTGAGCTTGCCGATGGCACTGTCGCCGGAGCAACAAGTGGGCCAACGAACGCCAAACCGAGTGGCAACACGCTCGTCTTCGAGACGCTCGCAACGCTGCCGGTGAAAGGTGAGGCCATGTACAAGATTCGCGTCAAGGGTACGACCGCTGGCGATAGCCGGTTCCGTGTCAAACTCACGAGCGACCAGATCAAAGCACCGATCGTCAAAGAAGAAAGCACGCGGTTCTACAAGGACTAGTGTGGCAGACGTGACCGATTGTAAAGCCTTGGCCAAGGATCAGTGACATGGGGGTGTCGCTGATCAAGTGGGCTGGCCAAGGCTTGATCACTCGAGCGCCACACACCGACCCGGTGGCGTTTCGGTTGGGGGGTACGCCGGATGAATGCAGGTAGCATGACGACACCTGAACTCGCCAGAGTTCATATTCGCTGGATGATTCGCCGCGACATGAGCGACGTCCTCGGCATCGAACGCAAAAGCTTCGATCACGCCTGGACGGAAGACGAGTTCCTGCAATGCCTACGCCAACGCAACTGCATTGGCATGGTGGCAGAGCACCTCGATCATGTGGTGGGTTTCATGATCTATGAGTTGCACAAGTCGCGATTGCACTTGTTGAACTTCGCGGTCGTTCCGCAGTACCGCCGCAGTGGCATCGGCGCCCAAATGGTGGCCAAGCTGTTCGGCAAACTGGCCACGCATCGCCGCAGCAAGATCAGTCTGGCGGTACGTGAACGAAACCTCGCGGCGCAAATGTTTTTCCGGACTCAAGACTTCCGCGCTGTCCGCGTGATGAGGAACTACTACGAGGACACCGGCGAGGATGCATTCCTGATGGAATACCACGTCGAGAGCGAAGTCGAACGGGAGTTACCAGTTAACCGCATGACGGGGTGGCGGGCTGGGCACGACGAGTAAGCAGCAGCATTGCACAAGGATTGTGTTTCTTCGAACATCAACGGATTGAGGACTTTGACATGGCTCGGCGCGTTTCCATCGTAGGTGTCATGTTGGGTTGCTTCAGTGTTGGGGCGCTGAGCTTCGGTGTGTACCGCGGGGCGAGTGCGTCGGAACAGTTGCCGTTGCCAGTTCCAGGGCCAGTGAATCTTGAAGGATCATTGCCGCTACCAGTACCGTCAAGTTCACCGTTACCAGACGCGCCACTTCCAACGCTACGTGTTCTGGATGCCGTGTCGCCAGCAAGCGGCATTGCCCCACCTGTGGTCAATCCAGCCCTGCTGCCTAAGTCGGGCGAAAATCTACCTTTGGCATTGCCAGAACTGCCTAAGGCTACCGAGCCAAAGCTACCTGCTCCGATGCCGATGACGCTACCCAAGCCAGCGGAATCTCCGTTCAAAGAACCTGCATTGCCAGTCGTTGCACCGACGAAACCTGCTGAGCTGAACCGCACTGAACCAGCACCACTGCCAAAACCCGCAGACTTGATGCCACTGGCTAAACCGGAAAAAGACTTGCGAGTGACTTCGCCGACTCTTAACCTTAAGCCAGCAGAGTCTGCGCCAAAGCCAGCCGAGCGTGAAGTGCTACCAGCACCACGCCCGACGACAGAAGTAAGCCTGACTCCTGCGAAGCCAACCAGCCCAGCACTAGGAGATAAACCCATGCCGTTCAACCCAAAGGCTGTCGTCACATCGACCGTCGCTGGCACTGCCCTCATGGGCGGAGCGATGGCTGAAGACCCTAAGAAACCAGAATCGCCACCGAAAACTGTACCAGCCGATGCGACAACCACTGACAAAATGTCGAAGGATATCGAGGCCCTCAAAGCTGAACTCAAGGTCAACAAAGAGAAGCGTGAGCAACTTGAATTGCTGGTAAACGGCAAACCGAACGCTGTTGACAAGATCGACATGGGCTTGGCCAAGCGATTGGAAAAAGCCGAGGTCGAACTCAAACTCTTGACTGACAAGATCAAGCAGTTGGAAATCAACGGGACGAAGTCGGTCGTCGAGAAGACCACACTGCCAGCGACGATTGTGGGCAAGGGCAAAGTGGTCATCGTCAATGAATTCAAAGTGAAGATGTCCGTGATGATCAACGGGACGTCCTATCCCCTAGATAAGGACGAGACGAAGACCATCATGGTGAACGAAGGCGAATTCAAGTACGAACTGGTCGATTTCGCCGGAGCCAAGCCCATCGTGAGCAGCATCAAAGAAGGCGAAACGGTAACTTTGCGTATCAAGTAGACAGCATGGAAAAAAGAAACCTTGCCGAACCCCTCCCAATCGGGCGGGGTTTTCGCATTTCTATAAGTGCAGAGACATCATCCTTACTGACAGGGTTGCAGGTTCAACATGGCCGACATTCGGGCTTTTCGTGGCTACAGATACGATCTTGGTAAAGTGGGTTCACTCTCAGACGTGATCTGCCCGCCGTACGACGTGATCGACGCGGAACTTCAGGAAAAACTGTACGCGGCGAGCGACTACAACGCCATCCGCTTGGAACTCACTCAGGATCGACTGGGAGATACCGAAAGCGAAAACAAGTACACGCGCGCCGCAAGCACTCTGAAAGACTGGACGAACGACGACGTGATGAGCCAGGATACTTCACGTTGCCTTTACTTCTATGAACAGGAATTCCAAGTCGATTCACAGACCTTCACCCGCCGTGGCTTCCTGACGCGTGTCCGGCTCGAACCGTTCGGCACTGGTCGTATCTTCCCGCACGAGCAAACGCTCTCTGGCCCCAAAGCCGATCGATTGAAGCTCTACAACGCCACGCACTTCAACATCAGTCCAGTGTTTGGTCTGTACCCGGACGACGGCGAAGTGTTTCAACTCGTTGATCCACTGATCCGCAACCAGCCACCGATGACAGCAAAAGATCATCTCGGCGTGACAAACCGCCTGTGGGTGGTAAACGACTCTGCAGTGCTTTCCAAAATCATGGGTCTGCTCGGGCCGAAGCCGATCTTTATTGCCGATGGACACCATCGCTACGAAACTGGACTGGCGTATGCCAACAACCTCCGAGAAGAAGGCCGACTGAACGACGAAGAAGCCCCGGCGAACTTCTGCCTGATGATGCTGGTGGGCATGAGCGATCCTGGCTTGCTGATTCTGCCAACGCACCGGCTCGTCAGCGGTTTGAACAGTGTTAGCGGTGTGTCGTTGGAAGCCGCGCTTCGGGAGCACTTCGAGATCATCGAGACGTTTGACAACAGCGAAGACTGTTGGGAGCATGTGCAGCTCGAAGACTCACAGGATGTGCTGGGCTTTGGTACGGTTACCGATGGCAAATGGCTCGTTGCTCGACTGACGGATGAATCCATCATGGGCAAGCTTGCACCGGATCAATCTTCGGATTGGCGCAGCTTGGCCGTGAGTATCCTGCACAAAGTAGTTCTTGAAAAGCTGCTACCTGCTGCGTTGGGTGGCACACCAAGCTGTCAATACGTCCACCTCATGAAAGAAGTGGACGAAGCTGTTTCGGCGAAGTCGTGCCAACTGGTGTGCCTTGTACCACCGTGTGGCATGGAGCATGTCGAAAGCATCGCTGGGAACCGCGAGAAGATGCCACCGAAGTCCACCTACTTCTACCCGAAGATCGTCACTGGCCTCGTACTGCACTCACTGAAGAAGGATTAACCAATCAATACCCAACGGCGGCACCGTCTTTTCTGCTCTCGGTGCCGCCACGCAACACACCTTTTGCTTTGTCGATCAAGATCCCCTGATAGCCACCCGAGTTCGTCTTCGTTCGTTTCACCACGTGACCACGCGATTCCAACTCCTTCACAACAGCATCAGGGATGCCGAATTCGGCTTGGATCGTACCACCCTTCTCAGCTTCCGGTTTACCTGTTGGCGTAGCACTGCCAACATGCTCCACGCGTGCTGCATCACCAGCCGCTTGCACGTTCATGCCGAAGTCGAGCATGTTCACCAATACCTGCACATGGCCCTGCGGTTGCATGTCGCCACCCATCACGCCGAAGCTGAAGTACGGCTCACCGTCCTTCGTGACCATAGCCGGGATGATCGTGTGAAATGGTCGCTTACCCGGTTCGAGCTTGTTAGCGTGCTTTGCATCGAGTGAGAAAAGACAGCCACGGTTTTGGATACCAAAGCCCGTGCCAGGAGCACCCACTCCCGAACCAAAGCCCATGTAGTTCGATTGAATCAGTGCCACGCAATTGCGATCTTTGTCGACCACGGTCAGGAAGATTGTGTCCGCTTTGCCAACAAGTGCATCGCCAGCATTTACGCCAACACCTGCTTTCTTGGGGTCGATCAACTTCGCACGCTTCGTGGCATACTCTTTGGAAATCAGCGTGTTCGTCGGCACCTCGGCAAACCGTGGATCGGTGTAGTACTTCGCACGATCCGCAAAAGCTAGCTTCTTCGCTTCAACCAAAAGGTGCCAGTACTCCGGTGAGTTCGGCCCCATCTTCTTGATGTCGTAAGGTTCCAACACGTTGAGCATTTGCAAGGCTGCGATACCCTGCCCCGGCGGCGGGAGTTCCCAAACGTGGTAGCCACGATACGTGGTGCTTACCGGCTCGATCCACTCGGCTTTGAACTCTTTGAAGTCTTCTTTGCTGAACAATCCACCCTCGGCATCGCTTAGCTTCACAATTGCTTGGCTGATTGGCCCATCGTAATACGCCACACGCCCCTTCTCAGCAATCAGGCGGTAACTCTTGGCGAGGTGCGGGTTCTTGAACACCTCCCCCGCCGCTGGTGCCTTTCCATTTCGAAGGAACGCTTCTGTCAATCCCTTGTCACGGCTCAGTGTTTTCTCACTAGCTTTCCAATAACCAGCGATCACTTCCGGCACGGGCACACCAGCCTCGGCGTAGGCAATCGTTGGAGCGAGCAACTCCTTGAAGCTCTTGGTGCCGAACTTCGTTCGCAGTTGATCCCACCCTTCCACGCAGCCGGGTACGCTCCAGCTCAGCGGGCCACGTTCAGGGATCGAAGTGAGTTTCTTCTCCTCGAAGTATTTCAGCGTCGCCTTCTTCGGAGCCGGGCCACTGGCGTTCAGGCCATAGAGCTTCTTGGTTTTCGCGTCGTACACAATCGCAAAAAGATCCCCGCCGATACCACAACTTGTGGGTTCCATTAGCCCCATGGCGGCACTGGTGGCTATCGCCGCATCCACCGCATTGCCGCCGGATTTCAACATGTCTAATCCGATCTGTGCGGCCAGCGGATGGCTCGTGGCCACCATACCATTGATGGCCAGGGTCTCCGAGCGATGGGCTTGCCCCGGCGTCAGTGTCGGGCGGTCGGCTGCAATCACCGTTGATGTGAATAGCAACAGCACGCACAAGTATCGCAGCATGGCTTACCTTTTCTTCAGGAGTTGATGTTCTTCAAGCAGAGACCAAAGTTGTTCCCACACGGCTTCCGCTGGTGGGTTGTTGGCGTTGCCCTTAGCCCAGCTTCGGGCTGCATTTTCAAGGCATTCCACGGCATCCGCCCGCACAATGGAGTCGTTCACCGTCACCACGGGGCCACGTTGCACCTTCGGTGCGGTCGCTGTTCGTTTAGCTTTCTCTTCGCGGTCGAGCGCGATGTTGCACAGCTCATCGGCCCGCTTGTTGAACTCGCGGCGAACATGTTGATACCGTACGGCAGCAAAGTGCTTCGAGAGTTCTTTTGCTTCAAGGTACAGGTCGCGCAGTTCTTCGTTCTTAACCTTGTACAGCCCGGTCATCTGCTTTACCAGCAGTTCGGAATCACTGTTGATGTCCAACTCGGTCGCGCCGAGTTCCTGAGCCTTGGCCAAGGCTTCCAAGAGTGCCGTGTATTCGGCCACGTTGTTCGTGGCCGTGCCCATCGTGGCGAAGTGTTCAACAACTGGTGCGTTGACTCGTTGGATAACGACGGCAAACGCTGCCGGGCCTGGGTTGCCCCGTGAGCCGCCGTCGATGTGGATCGTCGCTTGCATCGGTTATTTCTTCTCTGCGAACTTGAAGAGGGCAGTTTCCGTGCGAATGTACAACGCACCCGCGTCCGGCAAGATGGTAGCGAAGGTCTTCTCCTTCATGGTGTTCTCGTGCAGAATCTTGAGTTCCTTCTTGCTCGGTTCAATCACTAAGCCGGTGCCGTTCTCGCTGGTAACAAAGATGTTGCCGTTCACCAGAATTGGTGACGATGAGTGCCCATCGCCCTTGAGTCGTTCTTCCCAATTCACGTTGCCAGTCTTAATGTCCAAGCAAACCATGACGCCTGAGTCCGACACGCTGTACAGTTCGTCGCCAACGACTAGTGGAGTCGGTGTGTTCGGTGCATGCTTCTTATACGTCCATTTGATGTGGGATGCCGTCACATCACCGGTTCCACTCGGATCAATGGCCACTAAATGCTGATTGATGTAACCCGACGAAATGATGACAAGACCATGTGCATACACCGGCCGAGTGATCACACTCCAACCTGGTTTAGGATAGTTGACGCGCCACAGTTCTTTGCCTGTTTCGGGATCGTAAGAAGCTACAAAGTTACTGGCTGGGCTGATGATTTGCTTCTTTTTGTCGTGCTCGATCACGTGAGCCGTGGCAAAGCTGAACTTCAACGATGCCTTGCTAACACGGTCGGTCTTCCAGGCTTCTTTGCCAGTCTTGCAATTGAGCGCCACGACAACTTGTTTGTCGTTCCCATCGCAACTGAAGATGAGTTTGTCGCCCACCAAGATGGGCGAGCCGCCGTTGCCGTGCTGTGGGTCGTAGGTGTATTCAATGGTCTTCCAAACCTCTTCACCTTTCAAGTCGTAGCAGCATGTGCCGAGGTGTCCGAAGTGGAAATACACGCGATCACCGTCGGTCACCGGTGTCGGACTGGCCTTGGAGTTCTTTTTGTGCATTCGCTCAGCAGCTTTGATCTCCGGTTGAAACGCCGTCTTCTGCCAAACGATCTTGCCATCTGCAGCATTCAGACAAATCACGTTGAGGTCGTAGTGATCTTTCTGTTGAATGGCCGAGGTCAGGAACAGTTGCGAACCGAGCAGAACTGGAGACGACCAACCTTGCCCGCTGATTGGCGTCTTCCACACAACATTTTTGTCCGGCCCCCAGGCCGTCGGTGTGGCTGGGCCTGTGTAATGCCCCTCACCATTGAAGCCACGAAACTCGATCCACCCGGTCGGTTTCGCCGCCTCTTTCGGGATCGGTGCAGAGAGCACAACAGCACAAAGTAAGGCATGCGGAATCATCGGTTCGTCTCGGGTCGGGTGGATAGATCAGTCGCTGACAGTGTACCAACTTCTTGCTGCCAAGTTGACACCAGAAGACAGTTAGACTTCTGCGAAACGCCACAAATTGAGGCATTATTTGCATGCTTGGCACTTTTGGCACGGCCGCTGCAATGTGAGTGATCACGCCGGGTACAGCGTGATGAACACGCCGAACCCCCACCTTTTGTGGGCCTTTCGACCGTTCCCGACGAACATTCAACATTTTCCAAGGTGACTCATGAAACGTCGATGCATGGTTTCCGCCCCATCCGGTTACGCCGCTTCTCGTGCAACGATCAACGACCAGCCGTTCGGTCAACTCTTCGAGAGTATTCTAGGGCGCGAGTACTTTGAACCAGCTGTACAGCAGCGCAGTCGCATGCCGATGAGCTCCTGGCAGGATGAAACCTCGCTGACAGTAGAAGTCGATCTCCCCGGAGTCAAGCTCGAAGATGTGTCCATCGAAGTCCACAACAAAGTGCTTACCATCTCGGCCAAGCGAACTGCCGAAAGCCGTGATGGTGGCTGGGACAACCGTCGGTTTGGCGAGTTCGTTGAGAAGCTTCAACTACCTGATACGGTCGACGAAAACGGTGTGTTCGCGAAACTCGCACACGGTGTCCTTGTTGTGAAGGTGCCCAAAGTTGAGCAACCCAAGCCCTTCAAAGTGAGCATTAGCGTTGAGGGCTAAACGAGCAAGCTCCAGGTAGCCTCGGCTAATCTGTCTCGACCCTTCGGGCCTCAAGGATTTAGGGCCAAAGGCTCGTCACAGATTAGCCTAGGTCAATGCAAGCTCCAGGCCTCTAACCTGGTCTGATCGGTCTCGACCCTTCGGGCCTCAAGGATTTCTGGGCCCAAGGCCCGTCACAGATTAGCCTAGGTCAAAGGCCTAGGTCTTAGGCACATCGTCGCTTGGGAAGCGCTGGCGAAGGATTTTCGCTGGCACCCCAGCGGC
>JBBRME010000126.1:0-12670 GCA_038230995.1 Gemmatales bacterium | reverse complement strand
GTCGATGCGACGTTTGAACAGCCCCGTCTTCGGGTGCTTCGTGTTCGGCAGTCGGATGATGTGCGCGATGTCATAGATCGAAGGATCGATCCGCACCCCGGCACGATTGGCAAGCCCTTCGGCGAACGTCCGGGCCGTCAGCGGGAAGCCCATGGACGGCGGTGGCTCGTGGGCGAGATCCACGAGAACATGAAAGCCCTTGCCCCCAGAGAAGTAAACCGGCACTTCCCCTTCGCTCTCGGGGTAGCGTTGGTGCAAGAACGTCACAAGTCGGCGGGCATCGGCCAGGGCTTCGTCGAGGTTCTCCCGGTCGATGTCGAGCACGAGCCAGCGGCACCAACACGGCCCCACGAACCCGGCCACGGAATGCCGGTTCGCGTTGTAGTGCGTTTGCAACTCCGGGCCGAAGACGAAGTGCGACAGGTAGGCTTCGCGTTCTTCGCCTTTCTCCGCCATGCTGCCATCGGCGTAGGCGGTCAAAAGTTCGGCGTGCTGCACAAGGGTACGGGGGGAGGTCGGCGCCCCCAGAACGAAAGCGCCGACATTGTGACGGGTGGTTGTCACTTCGATCCCCCTTCGTTGGGGAGCAAGAACCCGGCGGCCGGGGATTCTTCTACTCGAACAAGCTCGATGCGTTTGATGTCGTTCCGTTCGATGCCGTCATCGCCTTTTTGTAACGCAACCACGAGCTTGACGAGATATTCGCGGCCGGATTCAGGGAACGGGGCGAGCAACTTCGCAGTGCTGTTCAAACCGAATGCAGCAAGATCGCGTTTGGTGTACGGCATTGCCTTCGGCGAGAACGTCCAGATGCGTATGGCCGACTTACCCTTCTGTTCCCCTTCGGTCACTTCGAAGCGGAGCCGGTAGGCTTCGGACCCGGCCTTCGTGCTGCAATACTCGCCACGCAGAACACGGGCGGAATAGATGCCATGCGGGAGTGGTGAGAACTCCGGCGCGGCTTCGGCGGCATCGAAGGCGTCGATGCCGCCAAGCGGTTTGCCGTTGTTGCCAGGTAGGGCGTTCGTGAAATCCATGATCAAAACTCCAAGGTAAGCGTGCGACGTACGGCCCCGGCAATGTGCCGAAGTTTTGGTTGGTCGCGGTAGTTGAGAAAATTCGGAGAGACGTCGTTACTTCAAACGAGCTGCCTTTCGGGCATTCCATTCGGTCCGGCTAGGTGCTCCGGCTTCCAGCCAGGCACGTATTTCTTCAAGTCGCCAAACAACCCGGCCGCCGATGCGGAGCGGTTGCGGCAGTTTTCCAGCAGCATCCCACGTGCGGATCGTCCGAAGCGATTGCCCCAACAACCCAGCCAAGCGTTTGGCATCCACGGTGAGTGGAGTCAGATCAGCTTTGGCTTGGCTCGCGACTCGTGATTCAGGTAAACTTAAGCGGAGCGGAAGTGTCTCAGGCATCGGCCCGGCCCCCCTTTTTTCGTGGGGTGATGCTGAAAGCAAGACGGTCTTCCTGCTCGTACGCGCGATAGAAGCGATCTTGGAATCCAAGTATGTGTAGACCAAGCAAGGTCCAAGGAGATTAGCCGGGGCACCCTGTTCAGAAGTCCCCCAAGGCGTGCCGGATCATTCTCGGTGTACAAACCTGCAACAGTCGCAGTTGCCGGTGAGATACCTGACGTCGCGAGTTCTTCCGGATTTGCGTCACTGGTTTGCACATTGTGCGTAAAGACAGTCGTTGAAGATTCCATTTGAATTCCTTTTTTTGGTGCTCACAGAGCGCACTCCAGACCGATCCCCCTCCAAATCACTGGTAGGGATCACCTCATTGCGTTTGGTGGACACCAAGATTGGTTAGAGGACAGGCTTGCCAACAAAAGCATGTGTCACACCGTGACTTTGAAGTTGACAACCGTCGGCGATCCACTCTTCCACCCGCTTGCGATGCCATCGCACTAGGCGACCCAGCGTGTAGCGGCCGGGAATGGCTCGCATTGAGTCGAGCCTGCGGATGTGGCGTGTACTGCATGGCACCAGCGCGGCAATATCAGCGGCGGTGTACCCCGCACGCTCCAAGGTGCTGAGCTTGGTCGAAGTGAATACGATCATCGTGGCCATCTGCGGCCCCTCGGGTCACGACCGACGTTTTGTCAGTCGCATACAAACCACAAACCGGACAGGCGGACAGGGGGCGGACAATTGGCTTGTCCGCTGAAATTTTCGCAGAGTACGCCACCAGATGCCTTGAAACGCAGGGAAAAGAAAATTGATGAAAGTTGATGAACTGTCCGCTTCCTGTCCGGTGACGCTAAGTTAGACACGCTATGCTTCAGATCCCAATACGACACTCTTACCGCTTCTTCGGCCCCCCCGAGGGCTCTTCTTTTGAAGCCCTAATGCCCTACGACACTCCCTCAGGTAGTCCGTGAAAGTTTTAAACTCGTTTGGTACATCTTCGCCATCTTTTTTCAGCACGTCATAAAGTCGCTGGTCGGGTGTAAACTCGTCAATGTCAGAATGACGGCGGATTGCCTCAATTCTCAGCCCCCACGCCCTTTTGCGTGAAGGTGCAAGCTTTTCGAATGCGATCGCACATGAATTTTCACTATGCCTTGTTGGCTCTTTTGATACTCCGCTCACCGTCAATGAAGTAGGTTCGACTACAGGTTGCGTTGATCTGAGTGAAGATGTGGTCGAAATACTGTTCGGATTCGCTGGTGATGCATCGTTGCTCGGCTGCTCAACGGGACGGAGCGATGGGAACAGGGCCTCATCAATACAAAAGCCACCACCAACCAAAATTTGACGAGTCCGTTGTTCACTCTTAATCCAGTTCGCTCGACGCCAACCGGCGGGGGTAAATTCCCTTGGGTCGTGAGGGGTATTGATCCCGACGAACGGACCCAACCAGTCAAGTATGTGACGAATCCAGCCGAATGGGGACAGCCGTCCGCTAGGCGACAGCAGCCACTCGACCTGTCCACTGAGCCGAACGTAATCACTCTCGACAGCAGCTCGGAGCAAAGTAGCTGCAAAAACCGGGTCGTGCCCATGCCCGTCCGGGGCATCGTTGAAATCGGCCTCCACTTCTTCAAACGCCTGCAACCGTGCTAACTTGCTCGCTAACGAATTCCAAGACAAACCACCGTTTCGCAGAATGCGCGTCTGGTCTGCGTAAATGCTACTCCGCTCATCCGACTCAACAAGCAGTTCGCCCATCCGCCTCAACTCTAAAGCGATCACCATCGAGGAGTTTAGGCTGCCGGCGAACAGCGGGGCAAGCGCGTTGTCCAGTGCTGCCATGCCGGAACGCCAGTCCGAGAAGAACAGTTCGGCTTCGGCACGCAACCGGCGGTTCTCGTCATCTGACTGCGGGCGGTCGCACTCGGTCTGTTCGACCTGACGACGATAGCGTTCGATGAAGGTTTCAGTTCCATTGTCAGCCGTCGCTGGTGCAACGGTTATTGCACCAGCCTGCTCCAGCCACTTGGACACTTCGTTCAGCGTATCTGAATAACGCCCATCTCGGGTGAGAGTTGCGGCCCCAATGCCGATTCGGTCGGAAACCCGTTCGATACCGGCCTGGATGCGGTTGAGCACCTGCTCGCCAAGCGGCTGACACTGCTCCCCGTGGGTGCCTTGGAACCGGCACCAATCGGTCATGTCAAAGGTGATGTGTTCCAGCCAATCGCGTTGTACTGCGGTCAACTCGCCAGGAGCACAAAGAAAGCCCGCCCAATTGAAGAACTGCTCGGATGCCAGTCGCCACCCGAGGCTGCGATGAGGAATTGCGCCAACTCCAGGAAACCGGGTTGGCTGGAATCTTCCTTCGTCTTCGTGTCGCTGACTTAACTGCTGAAGCATACAGCGGGTTGAGTTTCCGCGATCGCCGCCCCATTGAATTGGCTGGTCATAAAACGAAAACTCCACGTCTCGTGGGTGTTTGGCGTCGGGCTGCGTTACGGATAGGTGGAAAAGCTCGTTGAGTTTCCGGGCATACTCATAAAGTGCCCTCACGTCCGCCACCGTGGCCGACTCGCCAGTGTGGAACATCAGGCCATCAGCCCACTGTCGAAGCCACCAGTATCTCAGTTCGTCAGGTAGCCGAGTGTCGCGGAGTTTCCGGTCTGCATCTTCCAGGGAGTAGCAGAAGCGGCGAAGTTGGCGTTTGGCAAGTGGCCATGTGGTCGAAGGAGCGTGGTACAAACCTTCCGGGAGGTAATTTTCCCAGTGTGGAAATGCAGTGTTAGGTTCGACCGTTCGGGGTGTGGGTGCAGGCGGCGGGTTCTCCAATGGTGGAGGTGGAGTCTGATCACATGATTTAACGTATTCCCCAGTATTCATGAACATCTCTCGAAGAGTTGCAGTGTTTTTTATGTGCCTCGGAAGTGAAGTCTCAATGTCTTCAAGCACTTTAGAAATGGCACCAGCGCAAGAGCGGAACGGATTCGAAATCGTGTAAGAGCAGTGGTTGCCTGTCACTGTGTGAAACACTTCATGACGCCAACCGCCAGAAGAATTGATGACCACAAACTCTACCCAGCGCTGTAAAGGAAACGGTTCGTCAAAGTAATGTGTTATCGTTTGATAAAGCGAAGGACGTACCCGAAAGTCGGAAGGCAAAAAAGAGTCAGCATCAATAGCGAGCCTTCGAAAATGACTAATGGCTATTTTGGTACCGACTAGAACGACGCCATGCTGAGTAAGATAGGGTGGTAAAAAATCAGAAGGTGAGAGACAGTCCGTCATCTGCGACAGCTGGAATTTCTGAACCATGTTGGCGAAGGTTGGCAGATCTGAACTGGCTGTTGAGTCTACTTCGTGAGAAGTGCTGGCGATTAAGATTCCGAACTCAGAGTGAACTTCGGCAGCTTCAATAAACCGATCACGGATTTCAGCAAGTGATTCCTGCCACGGCATCATGGTGTGTAGTCCTAGAAGTTGGGCCGGGCAGACCCGTTAAGTGAGGACTACTTCACCGAACAGGCCACCCGACAGCGGGGCAATTACTCCCGCCTTTTCCACAGATACTATACGCCAGTTCATGATCCAAGTGAAGCTAGCTGGACGTGCAAAATCACCGAACGAACCCACCGACTTGGATTTGTACCACAGGCCAACTCATCTGCCAGGCAGCGCCGGGGGCTTCGTTGCGGTGTTCACCGTAACGTCGATGACTGAGGGCGGTTGCGGTGGGTTCTCGGATCGCAGTGCCTGACGTCGTTCCAGTTCGTGCAACGCCATCACCAGTTGTCGTGAGAGATGTCCTTCGTACTTCAGCACCACCTCGATAATCTCGGCCGATGGCACCAAGGCCCGCCGCCGGGCCGCCGCTTCTTCGATGGCCGTTGCTCGCTCCAACACCACCAATTGCTGGGCAAGATCGGCTAGTTTGATCTGTTCTTCCTCCAGGTCCTCAGCCGAGTACTCGACGGACAACGCCAGCAATTTGGCACCTTCCAAATTCACCGTATTGGCGATCACTGCCGCGCCCAATCGGATCACCCCGGCCGTCCACCCTTCCCATTCCTCTGGCTCGGAGTGGTGGTCTGCTGGTACACCAATCGCCCGCAGGAACTGGGAATGCGATGGACTGAGCATTGGGTCGATCGGGGGCATACTGTCTTCGTCGAGGTCCTCTTCATCGCCTTCGCATTCATCTTCCGGCAGGTATTCCACTAGGTTCTTGATCATCAATGTCGCATCGGCACCATTGAATCGAACGTCGTCAGTAGCTTCAGCCAGTTGAGTGAACAAGTTTGCTAGAAGGGCGAAGCTCTTGACCGTCTTCTCGGCCGACACGACGCGTTCACGAATGACTGCCAGGGTGAGTTTGCCTTCGTTGCGGCGGCGAAGAGTTGAGTTGAAGGACTCGTCTACTTCTTCCCCGCGAACACGCTTCACAGCGCTGTCCGAACTTCGAGTGATAACACTGGCTTCATAGCAGGTCACTCGCCGCAACCTCCACGACAACAACGCCACCCGGTCGGCCAGTTCGGATTCGATGAAACCCAGCGGGGCCAGGTCCGACACAAGCCCATCACGGAACTGTTCCCACTTCTCGACGTCTTCACCGGGTACGGTCGGTGATGCGGCCCGCAGTCCGTGAGACAGAGCGTTCATCTTGGCAATCACTTTCCCGGCCTGCGTCTTCGGGCCGGTCGACTTCTTCGCATTACTTTGGTTGGCCGCACGTTTGGCGAGCGTAGTCATGAGTGCACCGCCATGAGATGAAAGTGCACTATTTTTACAGAAGAGGTGGGAACCTCAGGTTGCCGTTTAGCTCAGCCTGCACCGGCTACCCAAGGCAACAGGTGCTTATGCAATATGCCGACTGGGTTTGGCGGGCTTCGACCTTTCTCAGAGGCTAATTCGTCGCTTGGCTCATTGGTAAGCACAACGAACTTTAGTAAGGTCTTTTAAGGAATGGTAAGTCTCGAACTGTGGACGAACGTGCCGAGAGAGTTGAAATGAAAGTGCTATCGGGTGGCATGCTAGTAGTTGAGGCCGCTGATGACCGTGTGCTTCGCCAACCACGCTCCGAAGTTGGGTTAATGCTGGCAAGGTTGCTGCCATTCGCCATCCAGTGAATGACTATCGCCTATTCGATTTGATGCAGAAGAGGGTGGCGAACAAGAACAGGCCGAAGAATTGAAGGGACGGATTATGTGAACAGGCCATGTAGCAGGTAGAAAATGACCGAAGTGACAGAATTGCGATACAAGGCCGACATCACCGCAGGAGCATTGAAGCTGCCCGAAAGCAGACTCATTGCTGATTTGCTGCTGCGCAATGCCGATGCCGAAGGCTGGAAGGACGCCATCGTGACGAAGAATGTCCTCCAAGTTCGTAATCCCGCCACAGCCCGACGTCTCACCACATTGATTCGTGGTCGCCTTGAAGCAATGGGGCCGGAGTTGTGGAAGTTCGTCCGTGACGGCAAAGGCACGGTCGCCGCTCATGCTGTCTTCGCCGCCGCCGTGAAACACAGCCCGTTGCTCGGTGACTTCCTGGAGATTGTGGTCGCTGAGCAGTACCGACTATTCAGCCCGGCGTTGTCGCCAAAACTGTTCGCTGATTACCTCGAAGCCTGTCGGGAGCGTGATCCCGAAATGCCGCAGTGGAATGAAACGACACACAGGCGGCTCCGTTCATCGGTCTATCAGATGCTTGCCCAGGCGGGTTTCATCGAGAACACACGCAGCCTCAAGCTGCAAACCGTCCACGTTGCCGATCAGGTGCTTCGTTATCTGAAGGCTAACAAAGAAGATTATGTCCTGCGTTGCATTCAGGTGGCCCCATGAGCGATCCCCTCAACGAACGACTCAACAAGATTTTGCCCAGGATCATCTCCGATGAATTCCTCAGCGGCAGTGGTATCGGTAATGAGATTGCTTTCTACATCTTCGATTACCCACCCGAAGATGAACTGCGAGTGCGGGACTACCTGCGCACGTTGCTCGACCACATTCCGAAACAGAAGCATGGCCTAAAAGTCAAACACATCGACCTGTTCGACTTCGTGATGGATTACCTCAAGAGCCGTAAGCTGCTCGACAAGGCGATTCAGATGCAGCGTGACAAAGGTGACGAGGCTCTGAGGAAGGCCCTTGCTGGCCCGCTTCACGAATCCAAACTCAGTGCCGTGTTTGCCGAGGTTGCCAAGCCGGAGCAGCACGATCTGGTGATCGTGTCGGGCGTCGGCAGCGTTTGGCCGCTGCTTCGTTCACACACCCTTCTGAATAACCTTCAGCCAGTCATGGGGAAGACACCACTCGTGATGTTCTACCCAGGCAGATACGACGGGCAGTCGCTTCGGCTGTTCGGCAAAATCAAAAGCAACAACTACTACCGGGCCTTCAAGCTGGTTCCGCAGTAATCCATCGTCAGGGCGATCCCTCAATGCTCATCAAGAACCTTTTTGAACGTGACATCTTCCGGCCCATCAACGGCGTCGTGAAGGCTGACCAACTTGACGACTCCTCAGTTTGGCAGGAGTTGGATGAGTTCGTCATCACACGAGAACTTGACCAGCATTTCCGCAAGTTTATCTCGTGGTATTTGGAATCCGTGGACCAGGGGAAGAATCCTCATGCCACGGGCAAGATGGGCATCTGGATTTCCGGCTTCTTCGGGTCCGGTAAGTCGCACTTTTTGAAGGTGCTATCGTACCTGCTTCACAATCGCACGCACACGAACAACGGCCAGAGCAAACAGGCCGTGGATTTCTTTGAGAGCAAGGTGAAAGACGCCATGCTCTTCGGGGACATCAAGCGGTCGGTCGCCGCCAACACCGATGTCATCCTCTTCAACATCGACAGTAAAGCCGACCACGGCAGCAGCACCGGGCGTGATTTGATCCTGCGGGTCTTCCTCAAGGTCTTGAACGAGTTGCAGGGCTACAGCGGAGATCACCCGCACATTGCTCACATGGAGCGACACCTGGAGTCCAAGGGTAAGCTGATGGCATTCCAGGCTGCTTACGAAAAACACACTGGCTTGAATTGGGTTGCGGAACGAGACGCCTATCAGTTCAACCGGGATGAAGTCGTAAAGGCGTTCAGTGAAGCCCTTGGCCAAAGCCAAGCCGCTGCCGAAAAGTGGATCGACGGAGCAGAAGACAATTTCTCCATGTCGGTGGAGAATTTCTGCAAATGGACCAAGGAATATCTGGACTCTAAGGGTCCACAGCATCGTGTGGTGTTCCTTGTGGATGAGGTCGGCCAGTTCATCGGCAACGACTCGCATCTGATGCTCAACCTGCAAACTATCACGGAAGAATTGGGGACGATCTGCCGTCGTCGGGCTTGGGTTGTCGTCACGTCACAGGAAGACATGGACACCGTGCTGGGTGACATGAGCAAGGCGAAGAAGCAAGACTTCTCCAAGATTCAGGGACGCTTTCACCCACCGCTTTCACTTTCCAGTGCCAACGTCGATGAAGTGATTCAGGCCCGCCTGTTGGCGAAGGTGAATGATGTAAAAGCTGACCTCGAAGAGGTCTTCACGAAACGGGGCGACATCCTCAAGAGCCAACTCACGTTCAAGAACTGCGGCATGACCTTCCGGCAGTACAAGGACGGCGAGGATTTCGTCAAGAACTACCCCTTCGCCCCTTACCAGTTCCAACTGATTCAACGTATCTTCGAGGCGATCCGCAAAGCCGGGGCCACGGGTATGCACTTGGCTCGTGGTGAACGGTCGATGCTCGACGCTTTCCAGTCGGCGGCGAAGACCGTTTCAATCAACGAGGTCGGAGTCCTGGTCCCGCTGTACGACTTCTACCCATCCATCGAGAGCTTCCTGGATACGGCGGTCAAGAAGACCATTGACCAAGCCGAGACAAACCCCAGCTTGGAACCGTTCGACATTCATCTGCTCCAAGTTCTCTTCCTCATCCGGTATGTGGATGAGATGAAAGGGAACGTAGACAACCTCGTGACCCTTTGCCTCGATCAAATCGACGGCGATCGGCTGGCCCTGCGCCGCCGCATCGAAGCGAGTCTCAGTCGGCTGGAGAACCAGACCCTTATCAGCCGCAGCGGGGACTTGTACTTCTTCCTGACCAACGAAGAGCGGGACATCAACAAGGAGATCAAGCAGGTCGATCTCTCCAGTGGTGAAGAAGCGAAGCTCCAGGGCGAGATCATCTTCGAGGACGTACTGAAGGGCCAACGCAAGCATCGCTTCAGCGCCAACAAGATGGACTTCGACTATAACCGTCGCTGCGACGGATTCCCCATCGGGAACCAGAAGGATGGGTCGCTCTTAGTGGCTGTCATCACGCCTCTAGCCGACGACTACGAGTCGTACGACAAGAGCAAAGCAATCGTGGAAAGCTCTGCATACGACGGGTGTGTCTTAATTCGCATGGGCAACGACGAGAGCTTGGGCCGAGAACTGCGGATCTATCTCCAAACAGAGAAGTACCTGTCCCGCAAGAATGACGGCACGCTCTCCGAATCGACCAAACGAATTCTGCGTGATTCTGCCGAAGATAACCGCCAACGACGGGAGCGACTTACCACGCTTCTCGGCGAGATGCTGGCCGCTGCCGAATACTTCGTGGCTGGGCAACCGCTCAAGTTGAAGGCATCGACACCGATGGCGGCACTGGATGAGGCAATGGAATACCTCATCCAGAACACGTTCAACAAAATGAGCTACCTCAAGCGGCTCACTGCTGAACCGCTCAAGGAAGTTCAGGCTGTTCTTCGCAGCAACGACACCGCCAAAGAAAACCTTCTCTTCCAAACGGGAGAGAACAACCCGGAGGCCCTCGAAGACCTTCGCAGCTACCTGCAACTCTGCTCGATGAAGAGTCAGCAAGTTGTCCTGCACGACATGCTTGAAAAGCGATACTCCGTGCGACCGCTCGGCTGGCCGGACGAAGAAGTGTTGCTGCTCCTGGCTCGGTTGATCGTCCTGAGCGAGATCAGCCTGATGATGGATTCCACCTTGTTACCAATCGACAAGGTGTTTGAAGCGATCACCACCCCAGCCAAACGTCGCAAGATCGTCATCCGTAAGCGAGAGACTTCTGATCCCAAGGCGATTCAGAATGCCCGCAGCCTGGGCAAAGACCTGTTTGCCGAGATGGGACCGGACGGCGAAGATGGTCTTTGCACCTTCCTGCAAACCAAGCTCAAAGGTTGGCACGCAACCTTGAGCGGCTACAAGCAATTGGCTGACACCGGCAATTACCCCGGAGGCGACGAGATCATTCCAGGGCTGACGCTCATCAGTCCGTTGCTCGCCGACAAGGACAGCAAGAAGTTCATCGAACGGTTCAACACACTGAAGAAAGACTTGCTCGATCTCGCCGATCAGTTTCACGATCTGGAACATTTCTACGATCACCAGAAGCCGACCTGGGAAAAGCTCCGCAAAGCGCACGTTGCCTTCCAACTCAATCGGTTGGAACTGGAGAAGGACGCCCAGGCTGGGCCTGCCCTCAAACGAATGCAGGAAATCCTGTCTGCCAAAAGTCCCTACGGACTCATCAAGGAAGCTGATGCCCTCATCAACTCGGTGAGCGCAGTGAACTCTTCTTTACTGACAGGACGGCGAGCGCAGGCCATTGCCAAGATCGACTCTGTGATCGCCACGCTTAACAAAGACGTGGCTGCTGCCCAGGGCGAAGCGGGGCTTCGGTCTGCTTGCCTCAAGCCACTCGAAGTCTTGAAGGACCAAGTGCAGAAAGAAGAAAGCCTCGCCCACATTACGCAAGCCGAGAGTGAATCCGTGAAGGAGTTCGATGTCGCCGTAGGGCGCATTGAAGATTTCCTCCGCAAGCTGGCCGAGCAGAAGAAGCCCAAGGATGACGGGTCGGGAAAGGTCACTCCACCGCTGCCCCCGGTGGTCAAGAAGCAGCGGGTCGTCAAACCGGCAGACATCGTGAAGACAACGTACCTGGAAACGTCCGACGACGTGAACGGCTTCCTCGACGCTCTCAGGCAGGAGCTTGAGCAAGCCATCAACAACAACGAACGCATCCAGATTAGGTAACCACGGATCACACAGAAAACACGGATAAGAAGCTAAGAGGTGATGATGGAGAAAGAACTGATTCACAAGGAATTGAGTGAGTCCATCATCGGGGCGGCGATGACGGTGCTGAACACACTGCGGCCGGGCTTGGATGAGAAACTCTATCAGAATGCACTGGTGATCGAATTGAAGAAGCGAGGCCACAAGGTTGACCAACAGCGACAGTTCCCTGTGCATTATGACGGGCAACTCATCGGAACGCTGATTCCCGATTTGATCGTGGATGACTTGGTGATCGCTGATCCGAAAGTGGTGACAGCATTCAGTGATACACACATGGCTCAAATGCTGGGCTACCTGAATATCACAGGAATGAAGCTAGCTCTCCTGTTGAACTTCAAGAACTCAAAACTCGAATGGAAGCGTGTGGTTCGATGATTTCTACATCTGTGCCATCCGTGTTATCCGTGGTGAAAGAATGAACCGTACCAAGCTGAAAACCTTCGCACCGCAGGCTCGCCGGGATTTCATCCAAGCGATGACGGATCGTGCTGCGTACTACGGGCTGACGGCCACGAAGATTGAGCCGGTCGTGGAAAAGGGCGACGTGGCCGTGATCGGTGGTCGCAGCTTTCCAATTGCTGTCTCCAAGAAGAGGAAGTCGCTGGAAGATCGCATCAAGCGGCACGGATTCGAGCAGACGATGGAGGCGATGGCCTATACATGGTTCAACCGTCTTGTCGCCATACGGTTTATGGAACTGCATGGCTACCTGGAACATGGCTATCGGGTGTTGAGTCATCCCGAAGGCAAGCCAACGCCGGAAATCCTCGAACACGCCGAGCATGTTGAACTGCCGGGCCTCAAGAAAGATGTGGTCATCGACCTGAAGCTCGCCGGGAACAAAGAGGGCGAGCTTTATCGCCTGTTGCTAATCTCGCAGTGCAATGCACTTCACAAAGCGATGCCGTTTTTGTTTGAGCGCATTGACGACGAAACCGAACTGGTTCTGCCGGACAGCCTGCTGCACTCCGACTCGCTGATCCGAAAGCTGGTCGGCGAGATCGACGAGGACGACTGGAAGGAAGTCGAGATCATCGGCTGGCTGTACCAGTTCTACATCTCGGAGAAGAAGGACGAAGTGATCGGCAAGGTCGTTGCCAGTGAGGACATCCCCGCCGCCACGCAACTGTTCACGCCGAACTGGATCGTCAAGTACCTCG
>JBBRME010000125.1:0-12997 GCA_038230995.1 Gemmatales bacterium | reverse complement strand
CTAAGAGCATTTGGCAGATGCCAAGCCGAGTGTGCGTCGAGCTTCGCGCCATACAGATACGTTCCAACAGGCGGGCTGTTGGAGTAGGCTGTTGGTTCAAGACATCGAGCTTGGCGAGCACGGCTTCAAAGAGCTTTTTGGCCTCGGTATAGTTGTTGTCGCGTATTAAGAAAGCACCTGCAAGATCCTGAGACTCGGCCCAAGCCAGTCGGACTTCATAACTCGGCTGTGGTACAGCCATCAACTCTTGAAGAAGCATTTCGCATTGCTGGTGTAAACCGCGGCCCTTTTTAGGATCGGAGATCATGTAGAAATAGCATTGTCCGCTCAAGGCATGAACACGGGCCAGTTTGTAGCGTGGCTCATTTGGGTTGAGTTCACTCGCATGTTTTGCTACGGCTATGGCTTCCTCATAGTGATTGATCGCTTCTTCAAACTTGGCGCGAATCGCCGAGATGTGTCCACGCATGGTCATCACTTCGGACTGCGCACCGGGGTAGGTTGCGTCCGTCGGTTGCTCCGTACTTAATCCCTCGTAGAGCTTGATCGCCTTGTTAATGGCCACTTCGGAGTTGTTCAACTCGTTGGTCTGGAGGTATGTGCCAGCGAGGCGGGTGTAAGCTTGCGCCGTTTCTTTACGGATCAGTGGGTCTTTCGAGTCTTCGTCCGTCAGGCCGTTGTAAAACGCCACAGCATCCTCAAACACGAGCAATCGTTCGGCTTGTAACTCTGGTCTTGTAGCCCACCGCTCGCTCGAAACTCGCGTCAGCATTTTGTCCACGGCTTCTACAGCTTTACGGAGGCGAGATTGCGATAGCGCACGCTGCTCCGTGGCCACCAGCTCGGCATCTCGAGCGTGATCACGTTCCACTTGTAACCGAGCATTAGCGATGGCTTGCAAACCGATCACCAAACCGATGCCACCAAAAAGCACACCGGCAATGACACCTGCCATTGGATTGCGTCGGAGCCAGTGTCGGCCACGTTCCACAATCGAAATGGGTCGGGCATGAATCGGTTCATGTCTTAGGAAACGAGCCAAGTCTTCGGCTAGTTCCTCCGAGGTGAGGTATCGCTTAGCCGGAACTTTGCTGAGGCACTTCAAACAGATCGTCTCAAGGTCACGGGGAACCGATGGATTCAGCTTGGATGGAGCCAATGGTTCTTGCGACTGCACTTGCTGAATCGTCTCCAGAATTGTTGCTGCACGAAATGGTGGACGACCAGTGAGGCATTCATACAGAATCGCACCGAGTGAGTAGATGTCGGCCTGGAATCCCACATCCTTGCGCCCTTCGGCTTGCTCAGGCGACATATAACTCGGCGTGCCCAGCACAGCTCCGGTTTGTGTCAGCCCGCTGTCACTGTCGCCACGACGGGCCAAACCGAAGTCCGTGATCTTTGGTTCGCCGTGTTCATCGAACAGTACGTTTGCAGGCTTTAAATCGCGGTGAATGATACCGCTATCGTGGGCAGCTTGTATCGCCGTGGCCAGTTTGGCCACAACGGTTGCGGAGTCCACTGCGGGCAATGGCGTGCCGTTGAGACGTTGTGTGAGGCTACCACCAGGCAGATATTCCAAGGCGAAGTACGGTCGTCCATCTTGTGTGCCGAAGTCGAAAACTTGCACGACACCGGGATGACGGATCGCCGCGACGGCCTCAGCTTCTGCTAGGAAGCGAGATTTTTCGATTGCGGATGCATGAACGCCGCTGAGCACCATCTTGAGGGCAACGGAGCGATTCAAACCTTCCTGTGAAGCGAGATACACCACGCCCATACCACCACGACCCAACTCACGCAGAATCAGATAACCCGGCATGGTCTGTGGTGCGGGTGCTAGGTTGGTCGTCTTCGGCGCAGTGCCTTCACCGCTGAAGGCCTTGGTGACGGCATTGATGTCATCTATCAGGTTCATAACAGAATTGTCTCACGTCGGTTCCTGCCCGGCTAGATGACCGCGCAACCGTTCCTCAAGTTCGTCGGCTACCGCGAGCTGCGGAATCCGAACATCGTCGCGTTCCCACCGGTCGTTCGGCTTGGCGTACAGTTTCGTTTCTCTTGGTTCGTCGTCGTGCTCGTCAGATTTAAGTGGAAGCCGCAATGCCCAATCGTAAGTACGAATCGAAGCTTCCGTTATGCCGTCGATTTCGTCAAACGTCACGACTTCATCACGCTGTGGCGGGGCAACTCCGCTCAGCAACGTTGGTAGGTCACCAGGTATGGTGAGGTTCCACACTCGACTCCCGGCGTTGGCATCTTGTGGATACGCCACAATCATAGGCAAGTGGATGTACTCTTCGTGGCACCACGGGCGATGAGGGCCGAGGATTCCGTGCTCGCCCAATGGGAAACCAAAGTCGCTGGTGAAGCAAATGGTTATTGATTCGAGTTCGGGTATCTCTTGCAGGAACTCGCCCAAGTGGGCATCAAACTGGGTGATCGCAGCTGCAAACGTGCGATGAAGTAACTCCCAACTCTCAGCATCTTTGGTGTCGAACCAACCGGTCGATGGATCCAGCCATGGTTCCAAGGAAGTAGCTTCCTCGTCATCTTCGAGGAGGTCTTCGCAGTAGGCAGCAAAGAGTTCGCTGCGGATGTTCCAAGGTGGCAGCAGCTCATCCGAATCATAGATCAACGTTCCAGCGCTGGCTCGTGTGAACTGTTCGACGGCTTGGGAAAGATTGGCGAAATCGAACACTTTTGCTGCAGAGTCGTAGGACTGTAACGCTACAAGTGATTGGTCGCGACGATTCACCACCACCCAGGTGGGGCCAGGGCCAAGGGGCGGAAGTGTTCGCGGGCGGGTGGCATAGTGTTGGTCATACACAGTGCCACGTGCGGCCAGTGCATCAATAGTGGGGGTAATCACCCACTCGTTGCCATAGGCCCCGAGTGCGTGAGCAGGGCAACCGCGAGCCAGAATCAGGAGTTGTTTCATACCTAGCGGAGTGGGGCCGGGGCCGACGGGTTCGGCTTGGTTCATAAACTGGCACTTCGACAGTGTACCGGAAAAAGAGGTTGACCGTGCTGGGGCCGATCTTCGTACGTGAACTTACAACTGTGCCACGGGCTAAAAGCCACTACGCCGCACGGGCTGCTCTTGTCGGCCTCCTTGCCGTTTTGGGCGTCACTCTCTGGCAAGCTATGGTCGGCTTCGGCAAAGAAGCTGGCTTGGGCGAGACGGCCCAGTTTGGCCAGATTGTGTTTCAACTTTCGGTCGTCGTGGAGTTAGTGCTGGTGGTGTTTTTCGCGGCACTCTCGGCCGCCAGTGCTGTCTCACAGGAAAAAGATCGACGCACGTTTTTGTTGCTTCTACTGACGGATATGCACGATTACGAAATCGTACTTGGGAAACTTGTTGGTGCACTGCTGCCCATCACGATGCTGTTGTTGGTCAGCGTACCGGTATTGTCGCTGTTTCTGCTGCTCGGTGGTATTGATCCTACTCAGGTCATCGAAGTCACGCTGGTGTTACTAACGACTGCGTATGCAGCCGGTTCGCTGGGTGGGCTGATTGCCTTGTGGCGGGAACGTACCTTTGAATCACTCGCGTTGTCGGTTTTATTTATTGTGCTGTACTTTTGTGTGACTCAGGCCATCGGTTTTGTTGGGCCGTTGATCACCGAGAGCGTGAACTGGAGAGGTATCCAAGCCTATTTCGATCCCTGGACTGCTATGCTCAGCGTACTGGATCACCGCCGGACGGAAGGGTTCTCGGTCTCCCCGGCCTACATCTACGCCCTAGTCATGCTTGGCCTGTGCGCGATTGCCAACACCATCGGCATCATCAAACTGCGGAAGTGGAATCCGAGCGGCGAGCCCATTATGCAACGGGAAGGGCCACAGGCTGACCCGGAAGCCAACCTGACTCCGGATCAACTGAAAGTGTTCCGCAGCAAGGCACATGCAGCACCGGGGCAAGTGCGAGATGTCGGCGAGAACCCGATCCTCTGGCGCGAAACGAAGACCCTCGCTTATGGCCGAAGGCCGTTACTCATCAAGCTGGCCTTCGGCATTGTGCTTGCGATGATTTTGTACTTTGCAGTGAGTACTCTTGAGAAACCCGGCCCTCGCCCGGCGTTTGCCGCGGCTTATGGGTTGGTGCCATTGGTCATCGTGAGCATGTTGCTGGTGGCCTCGCAGTCGGTCACAAGTATTACCAGCGAACGTGATGGCGGTGCACTGGACGTGCTCCTGGTGACAGACATTTCGCCACGAGAGTTTGTCTTCGGCAAATTGCTGGGAGTCGTGTGGAACACCAAAGAGTTCCTTATCCCACCGTTGTTGTTGGTCGTCTACTACGCTATTCGTGGGGCGTTTACATCGGCAAGCACTGCCACGCCTCTTGCCAAGTTGACAATGAACTTCCTCCCGATGCTTACGGTCATCGGCGGGGTGCTACTGTTGTTTGCGTTCGTGTTGGGTCTTGGATTGCATGTGGCATTGCGGGTAATCAACAGCAGGTTATCCATCATCCACACTCTCGGCACGGTGTTCTTCCTGAGTGTGGGCACCCTGATTGCAATTTACTTGATCGTCATCAACGGTGGAAGTTTTGCGAATCAGTGGCTTAGCTTTCTGGCGTTCCTGATCCTCGGCATTGGTGGTTTGTGGTGGGTGCTCACCGGAAGCAAACCATCGCCGGCGCTCTCACTCGCAGCCATCATGTGCCCGTTGGCGATGTTCTACGTCGTCACCAGTGTCATCATCGCCAAGCCAGGCTCCGAGGAATCAGCGAACCCACTGTTGCCGTTCTTTGCGTTGGCTTCAGCGTTTGGCTTCGCGGTTTATGCAATGATCTATCCGTTGGTCACGGAGTTTGATGTGGCACTTGGCCGAACAACCGCAGCGAACGACGAGTAATTACAGAAGCGATTCAATCACATTTTGTAGCCGAACCACTGCGAGCTTGGCCGTGGCTTCTACATCATGGTGCGACAAGGTACCATCGCTAAGCCCAGCAGCCTTGTTGGTGATGCAGGACACTCCCGCCACGCTCAACCCAAGTTCGGTGGCTCGTCGTGCCTCCATGACGGTTGACATGCCGACAGCGTCAGCTCCCATGTGGTCGAGTGCTCGAATCTCGGCTGGGGTCTCGTAGCACGGCCCAGTCAGGCCTGCGTAAATACCGATGGGCAGGTTCGTTGCGATCCTCTGATAAGGTGCCGTTTCAACCTCGGGCTTCTTCCAACTTTCTGCGTCAAGCAAAGCAATTTGGCCACGAATCGCCATCAAATCGCCGGGCATTAAGTCGTGTCGCAGGCCACCTGCTGCGTTGGTGAGGGTCAATCGTTTGATGCCAACGTCTGCTAAGATGTCGATCAGTCGAGTGACACGGTCCCACTGGTGACCTTCGTAGAAATGTACTCGTCCAAAGCAAATGAGCACTGGCACGTCATTCCATGTACCCAGCACGAGTTGCCCGCGATGACCCTGAACTGTCGTACCGGGTAAGTGAGAGATCTTGCTGTAAGGCAAGACAGCCAGTGTCTGTACGACAGAAACCGCCATCGACAGTCCCGAACCAAGGATCACTGCGGAGCGTGGCTGAAGCTGTTTGACCTGATCAAAAAAGTTCGACTCTTCAGTCATGCGGGTTCGCTATCCTCATTGATTTCCACAGAGTCCAAAAGTTGTTTGGAGCGAATGGCCTGAACGATTAACTCGGCACAGATTGTTTCGCCGAGCCGACCTGAATTCAAAATGAGATCATAATTCGACTGCAAGCTGAGCGTACTCGCGCTCAAGGTTTGATGCAAACTCGATCGGGCATGATCGCGTTTGGCGACTTCCTTTGCTGCTTCGTCTTCGGTCAAGCGCTGCCATTGTGCAAAGTACGCAACACGTTGCTTGATAGGAGCCACGATCCGCACGTTGAGTGTCGTTGCTTGAGGCAGCAACACACCCGCCCCGCGACCCACGAGGATCGTCTCACCGCGTGCTGCGAGAATAAACACGAGGCGAATCAGTTCCGTGGTATCGCCACCACTGACAGTGCGTTGACTCTGAATGAGACGTTGCACTTCCTCGTTAGCCCAAGCCACCGCTTCCGGTGGTGTTTCGGCCAGCAATTCGTCCTTCGCTTGCTGATTTTGCGTCACGAAACCCAGCATTTCCTGATCGAACATCTGCCAGCCGAGCGCCTCCGAAACACGCTTGGCAATACTGCTACCGCGTGCCCCCGCTTCTCGGCTGATGGTGATCGTATAGCCGCTTGGACGGGCAAATGGGCGTATGTCGCTTACATCACCACGGAAACCGTGCTTTGGTGCGTCTTCTTGAGTTGTCATGGGCGAGTGATCCTTTTCCTAACGCTAAACTTCTTCTTTCGGCTCTTGCCGATGAAACAAGCAAGCTCCCAAAGCACTGAGAAAAACGGATACCACGAGCAGAGTGATCCAAGCGGTGCGGTCATCGGTAGGAGCGTAGACGTCCACACTTTCGGGCTGGATTGTGTCAATCGTGCGACGTGTTTGATTATAGAACAGCGACCGCAGGTAATAACTCAAACTCCACTGTTTCAAGCTGCCAGGCAAGTTCGCAACCAGCGTCTCAAAAAAGAAAATGTACACGAGCGCCACAACCGTTGGCCTACGAAACAAGGCACCAATGAACTGAAACAAACAACAAAATGCTACGGAACCAAGCAGCACTGCGGGCCAGTACGATTGCAATGCTCTCCAGCCTAAATCCCCACCGGCAAGGCACACCGCCGCGAAACCCACCAGCCCTGAGATTAAACACCAGGGCAGGGCACCCAACAATGTAGCGACGTAAATTCCCCAACGTGGAATGGGCCGAGTCGCTAACCACAACAAGGTGCGAGATTCTCGCTCCTGCCCGATAGCTGCCGTCCCGTAGGAGAGCGTAAGCAACGGCAAGAGAAACGCAAGATAAAGCGTGAAGACCACCCATCGAACGAAGTTGAGAAGAGCAAAGTCATCGCGGAATTGTTTGTCGTCAATCATCGACCTGTAGGCACTGAACACAGCCACTTTGATACCAAAAGCCTCTGGCGGGCCGGGGTAGGCTTCATACATCGGCAACCGCTGTGTGCCGTACTCGGCATAGTTCAACCTAAGGGATGTATTGCCTTCTTTGTCGTTGAGATTCGAGAATTGTCGCGTACGATTTTCGAGTCGCCAGCCGACTGGACCAAACGTCACCAGCAAGATCACACCTGAGACAATGGCTAGTAATCCAAGACCCACCCAGCGAACTTGACTCACTCGATACTGCCGACGAAACGAGAACCAGACCAGAGAAAGAAATGCACCAACAACGGAAGGTGTAGAGCGTAGCATTTCGTTCATTCTACAAACGACGACACCCCAAGGCCAAACCTTGGGGGTGTCTGCTGGTCGAGTTCTTTACCGCTCGCCCATGTACCAATCGCGTGGGCTGCGGATGTACGGGTTGTAAGGGAACACGAGTGTTCCTGGTGTACCGTTCGGGTAGGGATTGAACTCTGGTTGAGCGAACGCACCGGGGTTGCCTGCGCAGTTCTTGCCAAAGCAACCGGCCTTCAGGCCGCAGCTGCCGCATGGTGTTTCGGCCTTCCAGAACATGAGCCGCTTGATGAGCGGATTCACACCGTAGCCCTTATCGCCCGCACCGGATTGGCCGCAGCCTTGGCAACCGCCGGGGGCTACTTCGCCTTGGATTGGCCCATGTTGAGCCATCGCAAGACTAGACATCAGACACGACACGATGGCCGCGATAGCAAACCGATACATGGCATTCCCTCGCCGTGGTACAAACACATCCCCTCCCTGGCCATTCCGTTGTGCCGGGGATTGATCGGGGATGCAGAGTTCAATGTTTTTATCGGCGAAGACAAATGCTCGGATGGGACGAAAGTACAACGGAGTTGACCGTACTGACGATGACGGGATGCCATGATTGCACCAACCGACAGAACCTCGACGCCCGGCAGAACCGGCACAATTTAGCAGGCTTAGCGGAAGTACAAGAAATAGCACATCAGCGCGACCACGAACGTCATGCTCAATACGAGCGATAGTGCCGTGGTTGTGCACCAGCCAACGACGGGGCTTTCGCTCGAAGTCATGAATTCGATTTGTTGCCGAAGCACCCGGAAAAAAGCTTGCTGTTCTGTCGGAGTTGTTTCGATCTTGATTGTGGAGTAACGCATCCCATTGGCAGTTTGCATCATCACCTTGCCGCGTGGCGATAGCCAAGTGTCACCAACACGTTCGCCAGGTGCCCAATCCAGTTGTGCAAACGTGCTGTTGATGGCATCAAGGAGTTGATTCGACTCGACATGATAGACGGACACACTTTTTGCACGACCACGCAACGTGAGCGTTACCCCAGCCACGATGAGCAACAGATATCCGAACAGTGAAATCAACCAAGCAAGCCATTGGCGTTCCCAAACGCTGGTGAAGTCTTGCATAGAACCGATCAGCAGCAAGCGTGGATCGTTCTGCAACAGGCCTAACAGGACGAGTCCTCCAACGACCAAGAACCCCGCACAAGCCAAAACCACGACAAGGGTGTCCCACACACCATTAACAACGGATGGGTGCTTTTTCCGGTGTACCGTAGCCAGCCAACAGAAATAGAACGCGATAGGGGCAACGCAGACCAGAATCGCGATGCCGATCTTGAGAACCAAGATGTTGTTCAACATCGGCTGGTGGATCCGTCGTGAGAGCAGTGGAGTTATGCAGTTTACTTCTTCAGGAGCTTTTTGTCCGCTGCTTGCTTCTCTTCCCATTTCTTGCGTACAGCGGTACGCAGGTCTTTTGCTTTGCTATCTTCATCGTTGAAGTAGTAATTCATGTAGTTGAACTTGAGCGTGGTGCTCGACGCTTTGCTTGGATATCGTTCGGTATAGCCATAATCCGTCGGGTTTTGATCATGGAGAACAATGATCATCGCCAGCGCCGTGTCTTGCAAAAGCACGTTACTGCGTACTTGATTGCCGTTCGCACCGACGACGACGATACCAGCCGAGACAACTGTGTCATCTTTCAGTAGCGGGAGTAACGCCTCGACATCTTCTTTATTACCGCCACGACCAAGCTGGCAAATCGCCTGGGCTTTATACATCGGCGTGGCATCTTTTCGTTCGAGCAACTTCTTGGCTAACTTGATCGGCGGGGATACACGCATGACGTTCGCACTACTCAGGCAATAGTACATGGTGCGTGTTTCTTCGCGGGTCTCGTACCAGTGCATCAGCAGGGCGGTGTAAATATCCTTGGTAGTATCCTTTTCCAAATCGAGGCGTAGGGCCGATTGCGTCAGAATAGTAGTTGGATTCAAAACACCTCGCCCCATATTGTTTTGTGCCGCAGTGACCGTGAGCCGCTCAGGGATCATCGACTCAATGAACAGCACGGCGAGGACTTCAGCCGATGTTGGTTGCGATTTATCTTCCAGATCACGGATGCCACCGAGTGACCGACTCTGCAATTCTGATCGACGTAAAGTAACGGCCTTTGCTGCTTCATCCGGAGATACACTCAACGCCAAAAACAGATCACGATTTCTAGAGAGCCATATCTCTTTGAAAAGAGTGCGTGCTGCTTCGGTTGTACCGGTGATTTTGAAGAACTCGTTCGCCCCCGGCAAGGCGTGCTTGTACTTGCTTTCAGTATCAGCCAAGAAGCACTCAACACGGGCTTTCAAATCTTGGCTTCGCGCTTGCGGCAGGAGTTGCTCGCACCACAGGGTCACTTCTAGCACAGTGCTTGTAGATAAGCCTTCTTCGATGGCTGGTAATGCCAGCCGACCCAAGGTCCGCAGTTCGCTTAGGGCGTCTTGTCGGAGAGAGAAAGATTTGTTGCCAAGCTGTGCAACAAGCCGTTGAGCATCGGCTTGGACGGATGGAGCGATAAGCAGAGACTTCGGATTGGGATCCGCGGTTATTTTCAACGTGGCCTTCACGTCGTCAGCAAAGGTTTGGCCAACGAGCAAAAGCAGAACGATGAGCGTGGAGGGTGCGTTCATCTTGTTGATGTTGCCTGTTCAATCTCTGCTGTCAAGAAAAATCGTGTCGTGTGCGTGAAAGGCCAACAAAAAAGCCGAGTGTATGAAACACTCGGCTAGCTTCGTTCCTTGCCGCTGTGAGCTACTACTTCTCCGCTTTCTCTAAATCCTTCTTCGGTGCGGGCTTCTCGACAGGTTTTTCTTTTGTTGTGCTGTCTTTCTTAGGCTCGTCCTTTTTCGGTTCTTCTTTTTTTGGCTCATCCTTCTTGATGAGCTTGCCGTCCTTGTCGATGCCTGTCTTGGCCCAATCATCCCATTTCTTGAAGGCGATCTTCCGGCGGTCATCCGACGTCAGCTTCTCTTCTTTTTTGGGATCTTTCGGTTCTTCTTTCTTTGGCTCTTCTTTCTTCGGTTCAGCCGGCTTGATACGAAATGGCACTGGTCGGCCACCACCACCGGGGTTACGCTCTGCTGCTGGGCGGTCATCCTTGAAGTAAAAATTGTTATTCTGCCAGAGCTTCGTTTTCACATCGCCGTTGCGGGTCATGCCGAAGTCTTCAGGCTTCAGGTCGGCCAGTTGCAAAGCCGTAGCAAGTGCGTAGTCGCGGATTTCAATATCGACATCAGGAGTGTTCCCTTGTCCACCGTTCCAGACGCGATTCGTGTCATCAAAACTCTTCGAAATTTGCAGAACGTAATCTCTCCCACCCTGTGAGCCGAGTGATTGAATAGCCGTCTGTTTGAGGTAAAAATCGTTAGCTCCGCTTGGCTGCGCGAGCATTCTTGCGGCGTATTTCAGAGACGCTTTCGGTGTATCACGCAGCAAGTTGTTCGCTTGCGAATACGCGGTGTTCAGTCCTTGTAACGATTCGCGAGTGTCCATCCACTGCACCATCAGCTTGCGAATGACAGCGGTGTTCTCTGTCTTCTGGCCGTTGATAGCGTTGCTGAATTCGGTGTTACTGTAGACGTGATTCATGATGGTGTAGTAGCTACCGAAACCCCATTGACCGGGCATCTGGATGTTGACGCGCTTATCGCTGAATTGTCCCTCGAGGAATAACGCTACTGCCATTTCGCCTGTCTTCGGGTTGCGTGCTTCTTCACCGCCACCGTTGTTGATGCCCTGTAACTTGGCAACATACGCCGAAAGCAACTGTCCGGCTTCATCGGTCGAACCACGTTCCGCTGCAAGCAACATGGCATGACTCGTCTTTGACTTCAACGCATCGGCGAAGATCTTACGTGAGGCTTTATCGGTGCCGGTCACGCTTTGGAACTTCTTCCAGCCTGGAAGTATGTGTTCAAATTTGCTCTCAGTGTCCAGCAAGAAACAATTCACACGGGCAAGCATGTCCTCGGCTTCGGCACGAGGCAAGAGTGTTTCGATACGAAGCGAGACTTCAGGTTCTGGGTTGTTTGTAATCGCATCCTGCATCGCGGGCAGGGCTAAACGACCCAGCTTGGCGAGTTCGCGTTGGGCAATCTCACGATCGCGGAAGACGCCACTGCCAAGTTGTGCGACGAAGGCTTTGGCTTTTGCACCAGTCTCGGCAGTAACGTCTAATGATTTAGGATCTGGGCTGGCCTGACGATCCGGAACAAATTCCATCGACTTTTCGGGCTTCTTTTCAGTATCGACCATCACCTCGCGCATGACACGTTTTTGTGCAATCGCGTTCGTCGCGCTCAACGTCAACAAAGCTAAACCAAACGTAGCGAACTTTCGCATAGAAGACCCTCAATATCTTGCGAGCACGACGTGGCCATCTTACGACACGACGATGAACCCGTGCTAGAAGATGTTTGAAATCGTCACAGTGTTGTTACACAACAACTTTACTCCAACCAGCGGCGGAGCTTGGGCATGTTTTCTTTGGGTGGATCAATAGGCATCGTCATCTCAGCCCAGGCTCCTATGGTACGAATCGTCGCTTCCGTTTCCTTGGCTCGATCTTGATTCTTATCGGTCATCGCTTTCGCTGCAGCAGCATCCGAACATAACAAACCAAGGTTCACGGTGAGGTTTGGTTCCAGCGAGATACTCGCTGTCATGGCTCGCAACCCTGCAAGGCGTGTCAGCAGTTCCGGCTTCTTTGTAATACTAGCAAGCAATTCAAGGGATTTGAGCTTGGACCAATCTTCGTTGCTTGTGGCTACCCACACCATCGAAGACGGACTGAGCCGATCGAGTGATTCTTTCATGCCAAGTGACAAGTCGTTGACACCGGCGTGGGGTTTGCGTGCCAACTCGACATCCGCTTCGTTCGTGCAGAGGAACAGCGTGCGTTCGTCGGACTCGATTAAGCTGAAGCTGTACAGTGGCACGTTGGGCAGTTGTACGGTCCACACATCGCGATGTGCAGGATCTTTTACTTTGGCTTGCAGTCTTTGACGCAGTCGGGTGGGATCTTTGAGTGGGTCACGCAATGTCAAAACAATGACCAGTCTTGGGGGCAACTCGGAGACGCGGGCTGAGAGGGTGATATCCGAAAGCTTCTCCGGGGCCAGACCAACGTCGGCGAGACCCGTGAGGATGCCAGGTGGCAGCCCGATTTGTTCGAGCAGATCCGTCGGGTTTTGGCCGGTGCGCTCGGCATACTGCCAAAGGGGCGAGGGCTGCAAACACGCAATGATTTGCGAATCTTTGGGCAGGTACTTCAAGCTGGGTAACAGTGCCGGGGGCCGGGTTGCGGGTGCGTTGGGTTTGGTTGGTTCGGGTGTTAGCTTCTTCTGTGCAAGATTCCAGATGTAATAACCACCGCCCACCAGGATGAGTACCGTTGCGAGGAGTGACCATTTCAACAGGCCGCCAACAGGCTTAGCTGACGACAGAATTTTACCGGTACTCGTTGCCCCGGCTGGTTTGACCGGTGTGGACTCCCCACAATTCTTGCACAAGACAGTGCGAAGAGTCTCGTCGCCTTGGAAGATGTTCTTGCAGAACGCACATTCCAGAAGGGTCATCCGTTCCCTGCTTTCGCATCAATCGGGGCATACTTGGCGATGATACTCATGGCCGTACGGAGGCCGT
>JBBRME010000124.1:0-13040 GCA_038230995.1 Gemmatales bacterium | reverse complement strand
ATGACGAAGCAGATGCGGGTTTGCTGGTTGCCGTCGTCGTCGTTATCGCTGCACCAGATTTCGCCAAAGCTATCGACCGCGGCTTCATAGTTGTTGCGGAAGTTGTGGGCGATGAGTTCGAGGTTCTTGCCGTCGAGATCGCAACGCCAGATCGTGCCTGCTTGGCAATCGGTCGTGTTGCTCTTCCATTCGCGGCCTTTGCCGTCGCTGCTCTTCAGCGGGCCAACGGGTTTCCTGTTGGCATCGGTGCCTTGGCCCACGCCTTGATCACCCACGGTGAAGTAAAGCTTGCCATCAGGCCCGAGGTGCAGGCCGTGCACTCCGTGGTCGTGGTCGAATCCACCGAAACCAGTGAGGAACTTCTTCGGTGGGCCATCGGCCACGGGGTTCGTGGAATCCTTGCAGGTGAACTCCAAAATGTCCGGCGATTGGGCCACCAGCACACGGAGCGATTTGCCGCTGTTGGTGGGGATCACGCACACGCTGAGCGGGCCGTAGATTTCCTTGCCCTGATAGAAGGTGATCGCTTTGGTAGCTTTGCCTTCGCCCTTCTCGTCGATCAACACTTGAATGCGGTCGCCTTCCTCGCGCAGGATCTTTCGGCCGAAGTTCACCCGGCGGTAGTTCACCGCTTCGGTCACCCACACCCGGCCAAGGTGATCGACGTCCATCGCCGTGGGGTTGATGACCATCGGTTCGCAGGCGAACAGTTCCACCTGCAGGCCATCACCGGCTTTCATGCTGGCTAAGCCATCAGCAGGTGTCTTCTGGGCAAAGGCAGGGAATGCTAGCGCTGCAAGAACGAAGAAAGACCATGCACATCGCATGTTGTTCGACTCCGGGGAGAGAGAAAGTTCAAAAATCCTCACCTAGGCCTCTGACCTAGGCTAGCCTGTCTTGGCCCTTTGGGCCTTGTGGATTTCAGGGCCAAAGGCCCGTGATACGGTAGCTTAGGCCAGCGGCCTAGGTATTTACTCGGGGTGGGCTATTTGTCTACTTTCGGGTGGATGCGAACCGTCCAACTGTTGTTGGCCATATTCGCTGCTTTCATCACCATCACGCCGTCTTCAACGGTGCCATTGTACTCCACGTACTTTTTGTTGCACTCGAAGTACACCGTAGCCCCTTCCTGTTTCCAACTGGCGTCGTGATAGTTTGAAACCCCATTTTTGCCGTAACTGTAGGTGAGTTTGCCACCTTCATGGAAGGTATAAGTGACGCTACCCAAGTCGGCTTGATCTTCGCTGATCCAAGTCGTGCCTGAGAGAATGGGTGTCGATTTCGCTTTGATCGACTTGGGAATGGGGGCAGCGTTAGCCACGCTGCACACAAGGACTAACGCAATAGCCCAACGGATCATAAGTCGCCTCTCACTGGCACCATGAGGATCCTACCACAACCTGCACACGGAAACTATCGCGTGAAAAAGGGAACAAGAGTTTTACCTCAGTGACACAAAAGCACGGAGAAAACCATGAAGCAAATTTTTTATCTTCTCTGTGCTTTTGTGTCTCTGTGGTTAAGTCTCTTTTGGCAACCACACTCCCCTATATGATGACTCTTCAGGCCCGAACTTTCCTCCTGCCGTGAGTGACCAGTTCCGAGATGATCCGCACGTCGAAACTCGCCAGTATCGTCACCCCTTCTGCCACCATCGCTGCCGGGGCCAAAGCCAAGGCTATGAAAGCCCAAGGCATCCCGGTATCGGACTTCAGCCTAGGTGAGCCGGACTTCGACACACCCAAGCACATCCAAGCTGCGGCCATCGAGGCAATGGCCAACGGCCACACGCACTACACACCAGCCGGCGGTACGGCCGAGTTGAAGAAGTCCATCGCAGCATGGTACGGGCGAACCTACGCCTACGACGTGAAGCCCGAAAACATCCTTGTGAGCAACGGGGCCAAGCACAGCCTGCACAACGTGCTGGCGGCCACGGTCGGCCCGAGTGATGATGTCATCATCCCTACACCGTTCTGGGTGAGCTATTCGGACCTGGTGATCATGACTGGGGCGAATGCGGTGCTGGTGAACACCACGCCGGAATCCAAGTTTAAGATGACAGTGGAGCAGTTGAAGGCGGCCATTACGCCGAACACACGGATCGTGATGCTCAACAGCCCGAACAACCCCACGGGCACGGTGTACAGTCGCGAAGAACTGGCCGCACTGGCCGAATGCTTCTTTGCCAACTGCGACGGTGCGATTCTTTCGGATGAGATCTACGAGAACCTGACCTACGGCAATGCCAAGCCGACGTGTATTGCCACATTGAAGCCGGAGTATCGGGATCGTGTCATCACCGTGAGCGGAGCAAGCAAAAGCTACGCGATGACAGGCTGGCGCATGGGCTGGACGGTGGCCCCGGCCAACGTCATCAAGGCGATGGACAACATCCAGAGCCAGGAAACAAGCTGCCCGAGCAGCGTGAGCCAATACGCCCTGATGGCCACGTTGGACTCACCCGAAACACCGGTTTGCGTTGCGGCTATGCTGAAGGAATTCGCAGAACGCAAGGCGCTCGCGTGTCAATTGTTGAACGCCATCCCCGGCCTGAAACTTGTTGAGCCGGAGGGTGCGTTCTATGCCTTCTTCGATGTGTCGAGTTACTACGGCAAGACATTCAACGGCATCAAAGTGACCGACTCGCTGAGCTTCTGCAGTGCCTTGCTGGAACAAGGACACGTGAACCTCATCGCCGGGTCGGCCTTCGGCACGGACAACTTCGCCCGGATGTCTTTCGCCTGTAATATTGAGAACATTCGCACGGGTTTGGATAAGCTGGCTAAGTGGTTGGCGACAGGCGTTTAGGCAACTTTCGATTGTGAAGTTTTTTTCTCCCCATCCCCTGACGGCGGGTGGTTCTTAGAATGTTACCCGCGGTGGTCGAACTGTGTCGTGGGGGTATGAACTCGATGAGCAAGCACTGGATTGGCGTTGACCTAGGCGGGACGAAAATCCTTGTCGGGTTACTCGACGACAACCTGAGCGTGCTGGCCCGCAGTAAGCAACCCACCGGCAGTGAAGCTGGACCAGCCGGGGTGATCGAACGCGTGGCTCAGGCAGTAGAGGCTGTGATCCGCGAGAGTAAAATCGATCCGAAAAGCATTGCCGGGATGGGCTTCGCCATCCCGGGTCAGATCGTACCGGGCCAGCCCGTGGTGCGGTTTGCACCCAATTTGAACTGGTCGAACGTCAACATCGCCGAGTTGCTACCAAAGGAATGGCCTTGGCCCGTCCGCATCGAGAACGATGTGCGGATGGGCACCTACGGCGAGTTCGCTCATGGGGCTGCAAAGGGTGCGAAGCATGTCTTCGGCATCTTTGCGGGCACCGGAGTCGGCGGTGGATTGATCTTGAATGGCGAACTGTTTCACGGATTCCTTGGCCACGCCGGAGAGATTGGCCACATCGTCATGCATTGGCGTCGCGGTACGACGTTAGAGTCGATTGCCGGGCGCAAGTACATGATGAAGCGGGCAAAGGAAATGCTGGATGACTCGCCGAAGCGGGTACGGAAGGAATGGAAGGGTGTTGATCCGGATCGCGTTAAAAGCTCACAACTGGCCGAGTTTTACACGAAGGATGACCCGATTGCCGTGACGGTGATTGACGACGCGGCCCGTGCCCTTGGTGGGGCGATTGCCAGCGTGGTGAACCTTCTCAGTCCCGAAGTGGTGGTCATCGGTGGTGGCGTGGCCCAGAGCCTTGGCGACAGCTTCCTCGAGCGAATTCAGGACTTCGCCATGAAAGCCATCCTGCCTGGTGCTGCGGAGGGTGTGCGCTTTGTACCAGCCTCGCTGGGTGATGATGCTGGCATCGTCGGCTGTGCGGCGTTTGTAAAGAACTCCTTGAAGTAGTACGGTTGTGGTCGAATCCTCTATTTGTGCATCTGATTTCTATGCCCTCGCCCCGTTTGACGGGGAGAGGGTGGCCGAAGGCCGGGTGAGGGGAAATTGATAACAAGACCCCTCACCCGCTTGATGCTAGATGCATCAAGCGACCTCTCCCCGTAAACGGGGCGAGGTATTGTTCCTTGATTCATCGACTCATTTCAGGCTGGCGGAAGTAACTCATGAATGCGGATTGGCGATCACGATACGATTTGGCTGTGACGGCTGCCCGCGCGGGCGGCGACTTTGCCAAACGGATTTACGATCAGACGTTTCAATCGCGTGACATCGAAGTCATTCGCAAGCAGGACAACAGCCCGGTAACGATTGCCGACCGCGGGGCCGAGCAACTCATCCGCGAGATGATCTCCAAGCATTTTCCGAATGATGGATTCCTCGGTGAAGAATACGGCGACCAACCCGGCAGCACCGGCTATCGCTGGATCATTGACCCGATCGACGGCACTAAGTCGTTCATTCGCCACGTGCCGATTTGGGCCACGCTTATCGGGTTGGAGTACGAAGGCGAGCAGATTGCCGGGGCCGTGTACCTGCCGGTTTTCCGGCAGATGTACCGGGCTCTGCGTGGCGATGGGGCTTATCTCGATGATGCCAGGATTCGCACATCCACCGTACAAAAACTGTCCGACTCGATTTTATGCTACTCGTCGATCCAGTGGTTTACCAAGAATGGCAAGCAGGATGAGTTCCTTCGCCTGTATCGATCCACTGGTCGGCAGCGCGGCTACGGCGATTTCTACGGCTTTGTGCTGGTGGCTCAAGGATCATGCGATTTGATGATTGAACACGGCGTGAATCCTTGGGATGTGGCGGCGACATGTGCCATCATTGAAGAAGCTGGTGGCAAATTTACCGACTGGGACGGCCAACCCGGCATCCTGCGGCCCGACGTCATTGCGTCCAACGGTCACCTCCACGAAATTGCCAGAGAAATTCTGCGCACTTCCTGAGCCAGCCCGGCACATCTATCATGTAGAGAACGCCTGCGGTGGTGTGCCGAAGGCCAGTTGCAATCCCACCCCACACACCGATTTCTTACCGGAGCGACGACGATGCGATTGCTACCAACCTTTTCGATTGGAGCTACCCTCTTGGTTGGCCTTTGCCAACTCAGTGCAGCCGACAGCAAGTATGTGACCATCAAAGGCCAAGTGACTTATACCAAGGCACCCGAAGCAGCCGTTGAGAAAGTTGAAGCCGATAAAGCGGTATGCTGCAAAGATGGTGACTTGAAATCGAACAAATACATCGTCAATGCGAAGACGAAAGGATTGCAGAACTCAGTGGTTTGGCTTCGTCCGGACAGCGACGACCGTGCCGCAACATTCCCGAAAGATAAGATCGATCCTGCTTTGCTCAAAGCCAAGCCGGTTACACATGTACTCGATCAACCGAAGTGTCAATTTGAACCACGCGTCATGGCTGCACGTGAAGGTGACAGTCTGTTAGTGAAGAATTCGTCTGGTATCTCACACAACATCAACTGGAACGGCAACGGCCTGACGTTCAACTTCAGCATCCCCGCTGGCAAGAACTACAAACCCGAGGACACCCTGAAGGCCGACCGCTTGCCAACAAGCTTTGCATGCAATGCACATACTTGGATGCAGGGCCGCATGCGTGTGTTCGATCACCCGTACTTCGCAGTGACGGATGAGAATGGCAACTTTGAAATCAAGGGTGCCCCAGAAGGGAAGTTTCGCATCGTGTACTGGCACGAAGCCGGATTCCACAAGGGCAAGGACGGCGTCAACGGTTTCGAGGTTGAGATCAAAGACGCCGGCAAAGGCACCATGGAATTGAAGCCTGTGGACATCGAATTGCCAGCGAGCAAGTAGGTTTTGTTGGTTGTCCGCTCACGGAGTGAGCGGACAACTCTCATTTTCTAAAGCCTTGGTGCCTTCGGCTTGATCGGTTTCTCGAAAGTGTTGTAGCCCGTCACATTCAATTTGCGGACATACACTTTTTCGCCACACGTTGCATACAGCATGTTGAACTTCTCCCCACCGAAGGCGATGTTCGCACACTTTCCATTTGGCGTTGGGATGATGCCGTTGACCCGACCAGCTTGATCGCAGAACTGCACACCGATGCGTGTGGCCACGTACAAGCGGCCATCACGATCCGTCTTCAATCCGTCAGCACTGGCTTCATCAGCCGTGTCTGGTGCATGCAGGTGGAAGTATTTCTGCTTGTGCTTCAGCGTACCATCGGCCTGAATCTGGTAGCTCCACACCCAGTGAGTGCGACTCTCGGCTACGTAGAGCAGCGATTGATCCGGCGATGTGGTGATGCCGTTGGGGAACTTCAGACCGGTGTCCACGACGCTCTTTACGCCCTTGGCATCCACGAACATAATCTCGTTCTTGGCACTAGGTGAGGTGAGATAAAACGTGCCGTTGTGCAACGCCACGAGGTCGTTCCCGTTGAAGCCATCGGAAATCTTTGTTGTCTTCAATGCAGAGTCAAATTTCACGAAGCCGAACCCGCCAGAACCATAAAAGCTACCATCCGGGCCGAACGCGAATCCGCTGGCTTTGCCGTTCGTTTCTGAAAAGAGCGACAGCTTTCCATCGGTACCCACGAGATATGTCTTCGCATCCGGTATATCGGTGAAGAAGAGCTCACCCTTCGAGTTGGCAATCGGCCCCTCGGTGAATTTGTAGCCATCACCGACGAGTTTCCAGTCTTCGCCTGGTATCAAGACATCCTTCATTTGGCTAGAACCTGCCCCAGCCTTGATGGCCACCTTGCCGTGATCCTTCCAAAGCCACTTCATGGCCTCTGGGAAGATTTTCGTGGCGAACTCCTGGTTGTGTCCACCCTTGCCCCATTGATGTTCGACCTCGTAACCGGCGAATTTCAGTGCCCGCTCCATCTCCTGGTTGGCCATCCACCAGTCGCCACCGTAGGCGTTGTTGTCGTTCTCGCCGTCTTCGAGGAATACGCGCAGGGGCTTCGGTTCCGTCTTGCGGATAAGCGTGGGGTAGCCGTGCCCACCACGCAGGCCAACGTAAGTGCCGATGCAGCTGAACACACGGCGAAACGAATCAGGTCGTTCCCAGGCCACCGTGAACGCACAGATGGCCCCGCTACTGGCCCCGGCCACGGCACGGTCATCGGGTTGCTTGCTCAGCTTGATCTCTCGGCCATCCGTGGTCTTTAACTTCTCGACGGCAGGCAGTAGTTCTTCAATCAGGAACCGGGCATAGGCATCACCGAGGCCATCGTACTCAAGGCTGCGGTTGAAGCGGGGCAGGGCATCGCCACTGGTGGCAGGCACCACACCGGGCGTCACGAATACACCAATCGTGATGGGCATATCTTTCGACTGAATGAGTTGATCGAACACGCCCGGCCCGGCTGCTGCCTTGCGATCTTTGTCCAATTTGATGGCCCCGTATTGCGGACCGTCCTGATTCACCCACAGGCAGGCAGGGGTTTTACCGTCGTACTGCTTCGGCACATAGAGCCAGAAGTCGCGGGTGGTACCGGGGAAGATTTTTGATTCGCTGAAGGTGTGCTTGGAGACTTCCCCAACGGGGGTGTCCTCCGCACGAGCGACTGCTGCAACAGCCCACACCAGGAACAAGGCCACGAGAGTACGCATCGAATCGCCCTGAAGGAAGAGACGATCGTGTTGTATGAGTGTTACTTCAACAGTTCCCGTACGACTGGGGCAAGTGCCTTGGCGAATTGTTGGTAGCCAGCTTTGGTGAGGTGAGTTCCGTCGTAACTGATGGTGGAGCTGAGGGAACCATCCGGTTCGAGAAGTGCCTGACCGACGTTGCGGAAGTCAATGCCACGAGAAGTTGCGATAGCGGGCAGTCGCAGATTGACCTGATCGAAGATCTTCCGACTTGATTCTGTTGTGTGATACCCTTGCGGAAGGATGCCGAGCAGCAACACCTTCGACTTCGGGCACTTAGCTTGCACGGCTTGGATGACCGTATCAATGGATTGTGCAATATCGTCCGCCTCGTCTTTCACCCAACGGTTATTGGTGCCGATCAGCACGATGATCAGCTTGGGCGATTGGCAATCGAGTTCGCCGTGTTCGATCCGCCATAAAAGTTGATTCGTCGCATCGCCACCAATGGCCCAGAAGGCCGTGGACTGAGGTGTCACTTGAGTTTTCCACAACTCGCGGTGATCGTCCCAACCCCAGGTGAGGGAATCACCCAAGCAGATGACATCGAACTGCTGGCTTCGTCCTTCAGCGAGGAATTGTTCATGCCGCCTGAGGAACGATTCATGCTCGCCAGCACGAGAAATAGTACCAGTTGTGGGCAAGCTGGGATCTCGGCGGTTACAACTCACCAGTACCAGGCAAAACACAATCAGCAGTGTATGTCTCATGTCATCGTCAACAGCACTTTGCCACCACGCGCTTCGCCTGCGGCATGGGCCACGGCCTGTTTCACATCATCCAGCTTGTACTTCTTGGCGATGGTGGAGCGGAACTCGCCGGAGGCTAGTAGTTTTTTGACCTGACCTGTCAGGCGAAGCATCTTCAGGATGCCTTGCTTCTTCGCCCAATTCGACAGCCAGAATCCTTCAACTTGTACGGAGCCGGAGATCAGCGAACGAGGATGAACTTGCAGGGCTTCACCAGAGAGCGAACCGTAGACAAGGCAACGGCCACCGGGTGCAAGGCACTCCACCATCGCTGTGCCCGTTGCCCCGCCAACCGGGTCAATCGCATTCAAAACACCAGCTCCGCCGGTGGCTTTCTTCACCTGCTCCACAAGCGGGCCAGCACTTTCCAGCAGCACCACGTCAGCACCCAATTTCTTTAACTCGTCGATCTGCTCCGCCCGGCGTACGACGTTGATGGTCCGAAAGCCATGGAGCTTGCCCAGGCGAATCACCATCTGGCCCAAAGCGCTTCCAGCTGCCGATTGCAGCAGCCACGCACCTGCGGGCACCTTCAGCACGTCGGTCGTCATCGCAATAGCGGTGAGCGGATTGACGAAGAAGCCTGCAGCTTGATCGTCAGGGATGCCATCAGGAATGGGAATGACTTGCCGGGCACGGGTGACGGTCTTCTCGCACCAGTTGCCGTGTGTGTCGTTCAGCAAGGCGACTCGTTTGCCTTTACGCAAGGCACCAAGCAAGCCACCGCCGCTTGCTTCCACCACTCCCACACCCTCGAACCCCGGTATGCACGGGAAGGTTTTCGGCTTGAGGGTGTACTGCCCGGCGATGAACATCAAGTCGGATGGATTGATGGGAGAGGCCAACATCCGCACCAGGACTTCCCCACGTTGGGGCGTGGGTACCGGGCGATCTTGGATCGATAGAACGTCGGCTGGATTGCCGTGGGCCGAGAAAACCGCCGCTTTCATAGTCAACCTTTCCCTGCGAGAGACTCACAGGGTAAGGATACGACTTACTTACCCATACCCACTGGCGTGATGCCCTGGATGCGTGCCTTCGGTTTCGTGAGATCCACGAGGATCGGGTTCGGCGTGACGGCATCGCTCTTGTTGCCAGCGGTGTCCCATGCCGTGAAGCGGAGGTACACTTTCGGCGTAGCCAGGTTCAGCGGCGGCTGCCAGGAGTAACTGCCGGTGTTGTCGATGCGGTGTTGCATGGTGGTTGCTTCCGGTGCCGAGACCGACTTCCACGGCCCACGCGGATCTTCAGCGTACTCGATGGCAATCGGCTCTTTGCCGAAGTTGGCATCCGAGGCTTCCCAGTTCAGCAACAGTGCGTGTTTGTTGTTCGGGTCGGCTGTCGGTTGATACACCTTGATGACCGGTGCGGTCATGTCGACACGCACCCGCATCTCTGGATTGGTGCCGGACGCCGGGGCCGCTTCACTCAGGCCAGCACCACTGGTGGGCACTAAAGCCATGCCGTAGTCGCCTTCAATTTCCTTGTTGAAGCGAGTGTCGAGAACCACTTTCAATGGGTTCTCGCGACCGTCGTGTGTGCTCCACTTGATCCAGCTTCGGCCATCATCGCGGGTGACATAAAGATCAACACGTGCCACACCGGACGGGCCAACATCGAGCGTGTAATTCAACTCGAAGCGAGGCGACTTGCTCATCTGCGAGTTCGCAAGCGGTGTGTAATCGTTGGCTACCGTGGCCGCCGCTGGTTGAATGGGCATCACGGCTGCCGAAGCGCCAGAACCAGTAGCAATGGGTTTGCTGGTGTTCGGCGGGCTGAAACTCGTTGTTGGTGCCGGGGCTGTGTTTGCCAGTGTCGGGGCCATCAAAGGCATAGTGCTTGTGGGAGGCGTGGTTGGAAACGATGTCTCGGGCAGTGGTGCTGCAGCAAGGCTTGGTGTTTCCTTCGGCAATGGCAATGCATCGCCAACAATTGGCTTCATGACAGTCGAAGTCAACGGGCTACCCTGTGGCTTGCCACCCACTTCACGGTTCTCGGCACCGATGTTCATGGCCAAGTCCGCCGTGGCTACTTGCACCATCACCGGGCCAGTGAAATCCGGCTTGAATCGCGCTGTACGTTTGTTGATGCTGGCCGGGGGTACTTCGCGCCAGGCTTTGGCTTCTTTGCTGTCGGCACCACTGGGCATGTAGAAGATTTTCGTCGTCGCATCCGACGGATGCTTGTCTTCAATCTTCCACTCGAGCAGCACTTCACCGTTGATGATTTCTGCCGAGGTGATTTTGACCACGGGCTTGATCGTGTCGATGACGAGCTTTTCTGCTGGGGGCAGTTCGCGTGGGTTCTTCGGCACGTTGGTGCCAGTTAAAAAGTTTTCCTGAACCTGAACCCAGTAGAGGCCGTCGTCCTTTGCGGTCAGCGTAAAGCTGGCGTCCGTTGGCTTGATGGCTTGATGGAATTCGTATGTATCGCCGTTGTCCCGCGAGAGAAAAAGGCTTACTTCTTTGAGTTCTTTGGCCCGCGCTGGCGGCATCGACATTGGGATGGTCAGCGTGCGTTTGTTGACGAAGCGGATATCGCCCGGAGCACCCGACGGTGCAGCTGGCTGGGCCACGGCCAAGCTACTTGCGAGAAGAGTCAGTGCAGAAAGATTCATGTTGGCCCCCTAAGCCGAACGTTAACCACCCCCCCAGCGGCCACGTTCGTCGAAGGAGCGATAACAATCTTTTGGATTCAACTCAAGTCCGATTCCGAGGAACGAACAAAAATGTTTCGACCATCATCCCAAGAACATCTTCCAGCACAACGCACCGAGCAAAATGAAAGCAACCATGACTGCAAGCATGATGAGTTTGATGAGTTTTTCCACGAACCATACAGCCAAGGCGTCGCGGTAACCGATGCCAGTCATCCGCGAGTGCATGGCACTCACCAGCAACATGTGCACCGGAAGTTCAACAAACACCCCCACCAGACTGACTTCCCAAATGGGGAAGCCGCCCAGCGTGTAAATACGCTCAATCATGCCTGCCAGTACGCTCGCCGTAACCAAGCCGATGACGATGGAAACAAACACCACGCTGAGGACGCGCAAGGGTGCCGGAAGCGCCACCTTGGCCACTCGGCAGGAGAAACGAAACATGGACACTTCAAAAAAGAAGTACGCAATCGACAGGGCAGCTGTGAGGAAAACTGCCATCAGCACAAACATCTGCATGGACGCCGTCTCTCGTGACTCTCAACTCATAGGGGCCATCGGCCATAGAATAAAGAAAAATCTCACGCGGACGACCCAGGGCCATGACTCATCGGAAGTATCTCTTCCCAAACGTGATCGAATTAAACCTCGCAGCGGCCAAGCCTCTCGGCGTGAACATCTACCTCATTGACGGCGGTAACGAGTTCGCGCTGCTGGACATAGGCCTGAACGAAACTCTGGACGATGTCATTGATGTCATCCGCAAGATGGACTTTCCGCTATCCAAATGCAAGTGGATCGTGGCGACCCATGCCGACGCGGACCACATCCAGGCGATGACCAATGCCCGTGAACGATTGAAAGCAAAAACTGCAGCACATCCTCAAGCGGCGACGTTGATTGAATCGGCAGAATTGATTCAGACCTATGCCAGCATCTCGGCACAGAACATCCACATTCCGCTGGCTCCCTGCAAGATCGACAAGCGACTGACCGATGGCGATACCATCAAGATCGGCTCGTTGAAACTCGAGGTATTGCACACACCGGGGCACACACCGGGGCAACTTAGTTTCCGGTTGGGCAATCTACTATTCAGTGGCGACAACATCTACAAGGATGGCTGCGTGGGCGTGATCGATGCTCATCACGGCTCGCACTTACCGAGCTTTATCAAGAGCTTGACGATGCTCCGCGACAGCACTGCGGAGTTCTTACTACCGAGCCATGGCCCAGCGTTCCGGAATGACAAAAAGCTGATTCAATCCGCCATCGACCGCTTGACGAAGTATCAGGAAATGGCCGACTTCGGCACCTGCGCTGTCCGCTGGCCATTACAGGAAGCCTGGGAGAAGGACATCCTGGCAGGGAAGATGCCGACCTGGGAGTAGCTTAATCAAGAGCCGTTCAACGCCTTCTGAACGGGTCGCATTACGAAGCGGCTGTAACCACTGCTCGAATAACGTCCGCGAGGATTTTCCGATGGACGATGGATTCCTGACTGAACACGCCCGCCTCACACGGCGGTTCTTCCTGTGCGCGGGAGTTGCCGCCGTGGCCGTGGCTCCAACCTTCGGGCAGGCAACAACGCCGAAGAAGCCCGAGAAAGCAGGGGCCCAACCGGACCCGTACTTCACACCACCGGACAACTTCCGTGACGTCTCCCGCGGCACACCGAAGCCGCATTCGCTTTCCGACGAGAAGCGTAGCGCTGTCGGCCTCACCCGCGAGACGTGGCGCCTTGAAGTCGACTCCGACCCGAAATTCCCAGCGAAACTCGGTAAACCGCTAACCAAGGCGGCTGGCACCGCTCTCGATTTCCCGGCCCTGCTCAAACTTGGCGAGACCCGCGCCGTGCGGTTCGCCAAGGTGATGACATGTCTGAACCTCGGTTGTCCCTTGGGCATGGGGCTGTGGGAAGGAGTGCCACTGCGCGACGTCCTATGGATGGCCGAACCGCAGGAGAACGTGCGGCGGGCGTTCTATTTCGGCTACCACAACGACGATCCAAAGCAGATTTTCCGAAGTTCCCTGCCCATCGGCCGAATCCTCGAAGACCCCTACGACCT
>JBBRME010000123.1:0-13113 GCA_038230995.1 Gemmatales bacterium | reverse complement strand
TGTTGACTTTCAGTTTCAGTCGATCGGACACTTGCTCATCAGGAATAGTGGCCCATTCCCCGTTTTCTGAGGGTCGGCAGAGCTGAATCAAGCCTTTTTTCCGCATGTTGGCGATGGTGACACGCACGGTGGAACCGTCGATGACGGGTTGCTGGGTTTCCTTGCGGAGCGTGTTCACGCGTGCCGCCAACTGTTTTGGCGTCAGCGGAGTATTTGCTTCCCAAAGTGCTTGCAGTAACTCGGCTTGCGCTGCTGGAACGTCGGTCTTGTCTTGGTCGTTTTTCATGTGTGTTTACTCTTTGTCAGTTCTCGTAAACGATATAGCGGCTTGAAATACAGCATATCTAAGCGTTTTCGTTCAGTATCGCGGTATTCTTCTGTCGTACCGTTTACCGCACCTGGAGCATTGTATGCCACGCGATCTCTCACAGCTGTTTTACTTTCTGCTGATGGACAAATTTTTTCCCAAGTCGGACGAGAGTGATTCCGAAAAGATGCGAAAGTATCTGGCCAGGGAACGCCAAAACGTGAAGGACAAGTTGGCCAAGGCGATTGAGGACGGCGATCACATGAAAGCTGAGGATCTCGCCGATGAAGCACGGAAGCTTGCCAAGGCCATAAAAGGGCTGGATGAGAAGATCGGTGATTGATGCGGTTCATCACCCCAACACTCGTTCGTCCAGCCGAACGGCGCGCGTCCAGCGGGGGGTACCCATATCCCGTGGACACGACAACCGGGATGAGAACATGACCTACCGCGCGTTCAGTTTCAGTGTGGCATCGTCGGCGATGTTGACCCAAACGTGGACATGCGGATCGCCACGGAAGTGCCACACGAAACTCGGCCCTTCGATCCGCCAGTTGTCCCACACGCCATCGTCGCCCACGTCGGCATCCTTGAAGAAACTCAATCGGCAGGCATCGAGTCCGCCTTGGGTTCCCAACATGGCCAGCACTTCGGTGCGATCCTCCACACGGAACGGCTCGACGAGTTTGTCCAGCACCTTTTGGAATTCCTTCTTCACATCAGCACTCAACCCCGCGATGGCCAGCCCCGGTGCCTTGGCCAATTCCTTACCCCGGAAGCCCACGGCACTTTCCTTGGGCGACTTGGCAAGGAGTGCGGTGCCCCGTTGCTTGTCGTCCAGCAACTTGTAAATACCGTTGGCAGCCACGGCTTGCTCCCAGAACACGTTGCCGGGATGCTGCTTTTCCTCTTCGTCCTTCATGCCAGCATGGCCGTAGAAGATCGGCCCGCCGAACGCCACACTTTTCGTGGTGTTGCCATCAGCCCGAATCGTCTGGTGTCGACCGGTGAGCACGAATTCGAAGGTGTCGTCGCCGGGTTTGCCGAAGAAGGCCAGCGATTGATCGCTGCCGAACTCCTTGCCACCGCAGTCCTGCTTCAGTTGCTTCAGGAAGCGGGCGTGCCAATCGGGGTGTACGAGTTCACGGAAGATATCGAACACCAGGCCCTGCTGCTTCTTGGTGTAGAAGTCGCTCTTCACGGTGTGCGGGGTGATCTGCCAGTTGGCGGAAACGAACGACCGCAGCAGCCCACGTTTCTCGTCCTTGTGATCCCAGGCGAAGGCCACGGCCTTCTTCTGCACATCGGTAAGCGATTCGTACAGCCCCTTGGCGGCGGTCTCGGCGGCGCTGGTAGGGGTAGCGAGCTTGACCGATTCTTTAGCGGTAGCAAACAGCGGGGCCACCGCGAGTGCGGCACCGGCTTGCAGGAACCGCCGACGGCTGTTGTGTGATTGCGACATGGCGTTGTCATCCGACAGGAGAGGTTGGGCAGAACAACACCGTACCGCAAATGATGAAGGAAAGGAACGGGGAAAAAGTGTTATCATGACCCAGGAGGTTCGCCATGCCGCTGCGCGATCATTTTCGACCACCGTTGGATGAGCAACTCACTTGGGCCGAGTTCCACGGTCAGTGGCCCGGTCGCATCGTTCAGCATTTGCGGACCCTGCTACCAGCGGGCTACGTGGCAGGGCCAACGGTTCACTCCGGATCGAGAATCGAAGTCGACATAGCCACTTTTGAGAGTGACGACCGACCATCATGGAGTCCGGCGAACAACAGTGGTGGGGTAGCAACGGCTGCCTGGCCGATGACCGAACCCAACCTTGCTGTCGAAACCGACCTCACCGAGTTCGACGAATACGAAGTGCGGATCTACGATGCCCGACGTGGGCGCACGCTGGTGGCCGCGATCGAAATCGTCAGCCCGGCGAACAAGGATCGCACCGAGCATCGTGCCATGTTCCTCGGCAAGTGTGCGGCGTTGTTGCGACAAGGTGTGGCGGTGAGCATCGTGGACTTGGTCACTGTGCGTGAGAACAACCTGTACTGCGAACTGATGAACATGATCGGACACGCCGACCCGTCGCTGGGTACGCCGAACCTGTACGCAACATCAAGCCGGTCGATTACCGTTGGGAAGAAGACCATCCTCCAATCGTGGTCGAACGCAATGGAAATCGGCCAACCGCTACCGGTGCTGCCCCTGTGGTTGACAAGGGACTTCGCCATCTCGCTGAATTTGGAAGAGTCCTACGAGAACACCTGCCATGATCTGTGGGTTACGTGAGTCATGAGAGTGCTCCGCTCACTCCGTGATCGGTTTGATTCTGCTCACGGAGTGAGCAGAAAACCAACAAGGCCCGCCAACTCAGTCGGCAATCGCAAGTCACAAATAGGCAATCGCTGTACGTCACGCCAGTGTCACGGCCTCGCACTTGCGCAATCGTTTTACCCGGCTCCTACGTTTATAGTGCATAGCGTGATTCCCGGTGGAGGCTCTCCCATGCGTCGAGTTCTGTTCGCACTTTGTGCGCTGGTGCTGGTGTTGCCCACGGTGTTCGCCCGTGGCTTGCTCATCCCGGATGATGTGAAGCTGCCACCTCTGGCGCTGGTCAACCACAACGTGGTGGTGAAGATCGACGAACAGGTGGCCATCACGACCGTCGAGCAATCCTTCCGCAACCATACCGACCGTGACCTCGAAGCCACGTACCTGTTCCCAGTGCCCAAGGGGGCCACGGTGAACAAGTTCACCATGTGGATCGACGGCAAGGAGACCGCCGGGGAACTGCTCGACGCCAAGAAGGCCAGTGACGTCTACACCAGCATCGTGCGGCGCACGCAAGACCCGGCCCTGCTGGAGTACCTCGGCAACGGGTTGATGCGGCTGAAAATCTTCCCGATACCACCCTACAAGAGTAGCAAAAACGGCGACGTGAAAATCAAACTCAGCTACACCGCTGTGGTGCCACTCGATGGTGGCGTGGTCGAGTTCATCTATCCGATGAAGACTGACGGCAAGGCCACGCGACTGCTCGAAGAGTTCTCCATCAAGATCGACATCGCCAGCAAAACGCCGATTCAAAGCGTCTACAGCCCAACGCACGCCATTGAACTGCACCGCAAGTCGGACACGAGCGTGCATGTCGACTTCGCCAAGGATCAAGCGATTCTGGATAAAGACTTCCAACTGTTCATCGGCAGAAGCACCAGTGCGATTGGCTTGACATCGATGCTGTACCGCCCGGTGAAGAGCGAAGACGGTTACTTCCTGCTGCTGCTCAGCCCGACGCTGGAAGCTGCCAAGGAGAAGAGCGTTCCACGCGACCTTGTACTGGTGCTCGACACCTCCGGCAGTATGTCCGACACCAAGATGAGCCAAGCCAAGCAAGCCCTGCGGGCCTGCCTGAAGAACGTGGCCGAGAAGAAGAGCGACCGCTTCGGCATCATTGCCTTCAGCACCACGGTGCGCACCTTCGCCGATGAACTGACCACCTGCGAACCGGATCAGATCGAGAAGGCCATCAAGTGGATCGACGACCTGCAATCCGGCGGGGGCACGGCCATTCTGCCTGCCCTGAACAAGGCACTCGACTTCCGCAGCAAGGACACCGCCCGCAACTTCACCGTGGCCTTCTTTACCGATGGTCAGCCCACGATTGACGAGACCAACCCGGCGAAGATCGTGAAGGCCATCGGCGAGAAGAACAGCGTGAACACACGCATCTTCACCTTCGGCGTGGGTGATGATGTCAACGCTGCGATGCTCGATCAACTTGCGGATAGCACCCGTGCTGTGACCACCTACGTTCGCCCCTCGGAAGATATCGGTGCGAAGTCGAACGCCCTCATCGCCAAACTCAGCCACCCGGTGATGACCAACGTGAAGCTCGCCGCCACCAACGGCATCCGCCTCAGTGAGATGTACCCGGTGCAACTGCCCGACCTCTTCTTCGGCGGTCAACTCGTGCTGTTCGGGCGCTACAGTGGCGACGGTCACGCGGCGATCAAACTCAGCGGCATGCTGGGCACGGAGCAGAAGGAAATCGTGTATGAACTCGACTTCGCCGACAAGACGGAGAACAACCGCAACTTCGTGGAGCAACTGTGGGCACGCCGCAAGGTGGGCTACCTGCTGGATCAGATCCGCGTGAACGGCGAGTCGAAGGAAGTGGTGGACGACGTGACCAAACTGGCCAAGAAGTACGGCATCGCCACGCCGTACACCAGCTACCTCGTGGTGCCCGATGCCGTGATGCCCGTGGCCCAGAACTTCGACCGCAAGCTCATGGTCATGCCTCCCCCAGGTGCCGGTGGTGGATTCGGCGGTTTCGGTGGGGGCATGGGTGGCATGCCCGGTGGCCCTGCTGCACCTGCAAAGCTCGATGAGTTGCAGAAACTCGCCGCTGCCAGCAAGGATGGCTTGGTTGCTACACGTGGCATGGCCCAAGAAAAATTGATCGAGGCCAATCTCAAGCTCATGAAGCCTGAAGATCGCAACAGCTACTTCGGAAAAAGCCTCGACAAAGCGCGTGAAGACGTGAAAAACAACAACGACGCCAATCGGAATTACAAAGCTGGCGAAACTGGCCTGCGGGGGAATCAGTCCGGCAAACTCGGTGTCGATCTCGCGGAGGCATCGGGCAAACTTCGCCAGCAGGAACGTCTTACGCTCAGTGCCAACAAGATGGCCAATGAACGCAACTGCGTGGAAGTGGCCGGCAACTGGGTGGATGATGCTTTCACCAGCACCACCAAGACAGTCAACATCAAGGCCCAGAGTGATGCGTACTTCTCGATCCTCGCGTCCCACCCGGAGATGAAAGACGTGTATCTGCTGGGGAACAACTGGGTGTGGATCACACCCAGCGGCGTGGCCATTGCCATGAGCGAAGCGAGTGGCGAAACCAAGCTCACCGAGAAGCAAATTGCGGAACTGTTCACGGTGAAGAAGTAGCTTTCGGCGAGCGGGTGAACCGGTGACGTGAGTCGATGGGTGCAGATGCAACCCGGCGACTCACGTCACCGGTTCGCTATTTCATGACATCTATCCTTGCCGGAGGCGTGAAAATCGCCTAAGAAACCCACGCTATACCCTGACCCAGTGCCACTCCGCGCCCAGCGAAGCACCGTCTTGGTGGATAAAGCGGCTTGAAGCAACCCCTACCGGACGTTCACCTCATGAACTCCAGCGACCCTGTGTTGAACGAACCCATCACCGAAGCACCCCCGAGCACACCGTTGCCGGAGTTGCCGCCGCCACTGCCAGCCATGGCTCCGGCTGCTGTTGCACAGCAAGTGCCTGTGGTGCCACCATCCCCGCAGACGCAGGAACTCTCGCGCATCGCGCAGGATCTGCAAATCCGCCGGGTTCAGGTGGAGGCCGTGGTTCGGCTGCTTGATGAAGGCAACACCGTGCCGTTCATCACGCGGTATCGCAAGGAGCAGACTGGCGGGCTGGACGAAGAGTTCATCCGCCGCGTGCAGCTCCGTGTGGCAGCACTACGGGCACTGGCCGAACGCAAGCAGACGATCCTGAAGTCCATCGCCCTGCAAGGCAAGCTCACGGATGGTTTGGCCGCTGCAATTCTCGATGCGGATCAAACCAAGCGCCTCGAAGACTTGTACCTGCCCTACAAGCAGAAGAAACGCACGCTTGCCTCGGATGCACGAGACAAGGGACTGGAACCCGCTGCGCTCGCCATCTGGACCCGCGACGAGGTGGTCGCGAACATTGAAGAAACCTTGGCCGGGTTGGTGAACCCCGACAAGCAACTGAACACGCCAGACGACGTGAAGACAGGCCTCGGCCACATCCTCGCCGAACTCATCGCAGAACAAGCCGATGTCCGTGGTGCGGTGCGGGCTTTCTTCCGTGAAGCCGGGTTACTGATCGCCAGCAAAGTGGAAGGCACACCCGACGCCAAGGCAGCCGAGTTCCGCGACTATGCCGATTTCAAAGAACCGATTCGCATGATCCCACCGCATCGCATCCTTGCGGTGAATCGTGGCGAGTCCGAAAAAGTGTTGAAGGTAAAGCTCGAATGCGATGACAAAATCGCCAAGCATATCACCTTCGATCATCTTCCACTGAACGACCACCCGCACAAAGACTTCGTGATTCCGTTTATGGAGGACGCGGTCGATCGCTTGCTCATGCCAAGCCTCGAACGCGAAATCCGCCGCGAGATGGCCGAGTTCGCCCAAGATCACGGCGTCGACATTTTCGCCCGCAACCTCCGGGCATTACTGTTGAAAGCCCCACTGGGTGGCAAGAAGGTGCTGGCCCTCGACCCGGGAATGCGAACCGGTTGCAAGGTGGCTGTGCTGGACGAAACAGGCAACTTGGTTGAAGAGAGCGTCATTTATCCGCACCCGCCACAGAAGGACATCGCCGGGGCCAAACGCAAGCTCGAGCAACTGCTTCGCAAGTATCAGATAGGCATCGTGGCCATTGGCAACGGTACTGGTTGCCGTGAGACGGAACACATTGTCTCCGACTTGATTGCTGAACTCGCCGACCGCCGTATCAACCCGAAGCCAGCGGAATCGCCGATCCCGCAAGTGATGGAAGTGACATCGACGGCACCGTCCGCGCTGCCAAGCGTTGTCGCTGAACCAGTCATGACCGAAGCCGCCACAACCACCGTGGCAGCCCCCGTGTTAGGTACTGCGGAGACAGTCGCCACGACCATCAGCACTGAAGCTGCCGCACCATCAACGGATACTGCCGTGACTGCTGTGGTGCCTGCGGCTCCTCCGCCTCCGCCTTTAGAGGTGGTCGACCTCACTGGTTTGGCCGAGGCTCCAGTCGAGATTGCTTACGTTATCGTCAACGAAGCCGGTGCTTCGGACTACAGTGCCAGCCCCATTGCCAAGGAAGAGTTCCCCGATCTGGATGCCACGGTGCGTGGCACCATCAATATCGGCCGTCGCCTGCAAGATCCACTCGCTGAACTGGTAAAGGTCGATCCGCAGCATGTCGGCGTCGGGCTGTATCAGCACGACATGAAGCCGAAGTTCCTGAAGGAATCGCTCGATGCCGTCATCGAGAGTTGCGTGAACACCGTGGGCGTGGACTTAAACACAGCCAGCGTACCGTTGCTTCGACATGTGTCCGGCTTGAATCAACTGGTGGCCCGCGAGATTGTGGAGTACCGCACGAAGAACGGTGCCTACAAGAGCCGCGACGACTTGAAACAAGTTCCCCAGATGGGCGAAGTACGCTTCACGCAGTCGGCTGGCTTCTTGAAGATCCGCGAAGGTGGCGACCCGCTCGACAACACCTGGGTTCACCCAGAAAGCTACCCCATCGTGCGGGCGATGCTCACCGAGATTGGCCATACTTCTACCGACCTCGCCGACAAAACCAAACTTGAAGAGATTCGAGAGAAACTTAAGAATCTCAACCCAGAAGCTCTGGGCAACATCCACAAACTCAGCGGTGCCAGCATCCGCGATTTGATGGAGGCCATGACAAAACCTGGGCGAGACGCCCGCGAAGATCGCCCAGCGCCGATCTTCCGCAAAGGTGTGCTGAATCTTGAAGACCTGAAACCAGGCATGGAGTTGAAGGGCGAAATCCTCAACGTGGTCGACTTCGGCGCGTTCGTCGACGTCGGCCTGAAGGACAGCGGGCTGATCCACATCAGCCAGATGGCGAACCGGTACATCAAGAGCCCGTATGACGTGGTTTCCGTTGGTGATGTTGTGAGCGTGTGGGTGAACAGTGTTGATCCCGAACGCAAGCGAGTGAGCCTGAGCCTCATCGCACCGGGCCAGGAGCGAGTGAACGAACCACGCCAAGAACGTCAAGAGCGTCCCGATCGCTCAGAACGACCTGATCGTGGTGATCGTCCGGATCGCGGCGAGCAACGTCCACCTCGACAAGAACGTGGCGAACAACGCCCCCGCGAAGATCGACAAGATCGCCCACCACAACCACCGCGGCCCCGCCCACAACAACAAGGCCCACCGCGACCACAAGGCGATCGACCCGGCTTCATGCAGCGCCCGCAACGGGATGAACGACCACCGCAACCGGCCATGCCGCCACGCCCAGGCCAAGGCAAACCAGGTGGCCTGTACCGTGGACCGCAGCCAGGCGGCGCACCAGTACCCGGTGGCGAAGGTGCACCTGCCCCGCAGAAACCCAAAGCACCGAAGTCGACGCGCCTCAGCGATCAACAGAAAAAGGGCCAGGCCGACCTGAATACCTTCGCTCAACTGGCAGCATTGCTTGGTGGTGCCACACCTGCACCAGAACAACCGAAGGACAAGAAGAAGAAAGGCAAACCTGCCGAAGCACCGCAGGCAGCGGATGCAACGCCAGCAGCAGAGACTCCTGCCACCCCGCCAGCCGAAGCTCCACCAACTACGGATGCACCACCAACAGCGGAGTAAGTTGTTGTTGCGCCTGCCCGCATCAGGGGAAGGTGTTCCTATCGAACCGGCTGCATGAGCAGCCGGGTTGTCTTAGTATTTTCAACTGTTCAACACGTTAGCAGGCACATCGACTCCAGCGCTGATCACTGGTCATAACCTCGATGAATCTCCTCGTCTACGAACACTTATGTGCCCTTGAACCAGACTTGGCAGCTGATGATCCGCTTCGAACATTGTTGCCGGAAGGCCGGGCGATGCTTGATGCGGCGACAGTCGACTTTCAAGCGGTACCGGGTGTGGAGCTTGTACCGTGGACGAGAGCAAGTTGGGCCGATCTGTTGCCGAAGTGTGAAGCTGTTTTGCTGATCGCCCCTGAATCAAATGACACATTGGCCCATCTCGCTGACACCGTTGTGTCAGCAGGTGTGCGACTGCTTGGTCCATCGCAAGACGCCATTCGACTGTGTGCTGACAAACTCACGCTGGCTAGTCATTGGCGTCAACACGGTGTACCCACACCCACCACAACCTTGGCGACCGTGATGCCAACCGAGTTCCCAGTGGTGGTGAAGCCACGCGACGGGGCTGGCTCTTGCAATACGGTTCTCTGTTCCAACGTGGAGGAGTATCGCATTGCATCAATCCCGAACACTATCGTGCAGCGGTACCACGCTGGCATCGCCGCAAGTGTTGCGTTCATCAACGGTGAAGCCTTACCACCATGCCGGCAGTTGCAATCGACGGACGGGCATTTCCAATACCTCGGTGGCGAATGCCCCCTACGATCGGACTTGGCCGCACGAGCCACACGGATTGCCAAACTAGCCGTGGCCTGTGTGCCTGGGTTGGCTGGGTACTACGGCGTGGACGTGGTGCTGGGCGAGATCGACTTAGCCATCGAGATCAACCCACGGTTAACTTCGTCATATATCGGGTTGCGAAGGATTGTGCCGATGAATCTGGCTGGGCTAATGCTAGGCCGTAGAGTTCAATACAGCATGCCACGGCTTGATTCGGTACGGTTTTATCTGGGAGATTGTTAACCAAGAGATACCGAGACAGAGAGTCAAGAAAGAGATCAAAGTAAAGCTTGATTTGCTGCGTTTCTAAGCGTTTTGATTTGCACTTTGTGTCCAAGTGTCTGTGTGGTTCATTCCCGACTTCAACGCTTTACCGATTGCACCAATTAGGCAGCAAGCCGATCATTTTGACTGCCGTTATCTTGATCTTCAGTCGATGCAGATTACCCAAATTGGCCGATGAGAGATCATCGGCATGAGACGGACCGCGCCGAGCTTGATGTAGCAACATGGGTTTGCCCTGTGACAGACAGCCCGACGAACACCGCGCCACCCACAATTGTACCTGCCTCGGCCACGCCGCCGCCTGCAACGCTCACTCTCGGCTTCCTGACCATTGTGGATGATTCCTCTGGCGTGCTGGGTGGCTACTTGCTCACCAACTCGTGGGGCAGACCACTCGAGTTCCGCCTCAGCACTGCCGTGCAGCCGAACAAGGTGCAGCAGATTCTTTACGGCCCCACGCTCACCGAGTACCTCCACGCCGATCTCATCGGTAAGACGCTTATCGAAAAGACCAGCATGCAGCCGGGGTTGCTCATCACCGATTCGATTCCCGCGTTGGCGCTTCGCCATCACTTCGATGTTCCAGTGCTGGCCCTGCCGGGCATGGGCTACGAACCAACCGCCGACCTTCGCTTGATCCATCATGATCGCTGTAGCCGGGCGATGCTCACCACTCATCAGCAGGCCGCGCAACTCCACGACTACCTGGAACGGATTGATCCGGCAGTCGATCTCGCTGAGCCATTCTCCCGCATTCGTGAGGCAGTGGCTGAAGCTCGCAAAATGGGGGTCACCAGTCGTGCGGCTTAATCAGGACGATGAGCTGTTGGTGGACTACTCCGATCAGTTGCAGGTGATCGACCCGCTGGGCGAGATGGAAGCCCTGCGTCTGAACCGTTTTGAAGAAGGCCTTTCGACCGGTGTGCGTGAACCACGCTTGCTCACCAATGCCCCGTGGGTGCGTTCCTTTGGCAAGCTCGAAATGACGGTGCAGACCGACGGTTGGAAGTTCCCTGCCCCGCCTCCCGAGTTCGACAAACCACCTCCGCGTGTCGAACGTGCTCCGTCCGTCCCCAAGCCACCCCCACTACCCGACGCCGAAGCCAAGCCAAAGAACCGCATCCGCACCCGGCCCACCAACGAGATGGTGGTGTTCAAGGATCGCCTGCTGTATCTACTTCAACCGCCACTCGATGGCCTGTTTGATGGTCGGCAACTCGAAGTTCCCTTCGAGCCGTTCCCGTATCAACTCGAAGGCATCGCTTTCCTGATGCCGCGTCACGCCGCACTGCTGGCCGATGAAATGGGCCTCGGCAAGACGATGCAAACCATCCTCACGCTGAGGCTGATGTTCCATCAGGGGATGATCCGTAGTGCTTTGCTCGTTACGCCGAAACCACTTGTGCTGAACTGGGCACGCGAGCTGCAAACCTGGGCACCGGACTTGCCATTTGAAGTGTTCCCCAGCGACCCAGAGCAACGTAAGGCCGCGTGGAAGACGAGCAACTGCCCGTTAAAACTCATCAACTACGAGAGCCTGACGCGTGATGCGGAGCTAGCTTCCGACCCCAGCATCTTCTTCGATGTCGTCATTCTGGATGAAGCCCAACGCATCAAGAACCGCGACAGCAAAACTGCCCTCGCCGTGCAGTCGCTGAACCGCGCCCGCAGTTGGGCACTCACCGGCACGCCGGTGGAGAACTCCCACGAGGACCTCACCAACATCTTCGCCTTCGTGGATCCGGGCCGCATACCACGCGACACCCCGGCGAAGCGGTTGGCTCAGCTCACCAGCGATTGCATACTTCGACGCATCAAGGAAGATGTGCAGTCGGATATGCCACCGAAGTTCTACCGCGACTTGGCCCTCGACCTCACTCCCGCCCAGCAGTACGCCTACGAACTGGCCGAAAACGAAGGCGTGGTTCACCTCAATGAACTGGGCGAAACGCTGTCGGTGCAGCATGTGTTCACGTTGGTGATGCGCCTGAAACAGATTTGCAACTTCGACCCGCTCACCGGGGCCAGTGCCAAGCTCGATCAACTCACCATCGACATGGAAGAAGTCGTGGCCAACGGTCGCAAAGCCATCGTGTTCAGCCAGTGGGTCGAACCCCTTTCGGTGATTGCGGCCAGCCTGGCGAAGTACAACCCGTTGCAGTACCACGGTCGCATTCCGCAGGCCGAGCGCTTCCCCATTCTGGATGAGTTCAAGAACGACCCCAAGCGGCACCTCCTGCTCATGAGCTACGGCAGTGGCAGCGTGGGCCTGAACCTGCAGTTCACCAACTATGTTTTTCTCTTCGACCGCTGGTGGAACCCCGCCATTGAGGATCAGGCCATCAACCGGGCGCACCGCATCGGCCAGCGCTTCCCGGTTACGGTCACTCGGTTCCTGAGTCAGGACACCATTGAAGCCAAGATTGCGAAGATCCTCGACGACAAGCGGAAGGTATTCAACGATCTCATTTCGCAGTCAGAGAAGCCCGCTCAGATGGGCCTGAACGAAGACGAAATCTTCGGGCTATTCGACATCAAGCCAAGGGCAAAGAAAGCAGCGTGAGAGCTGCTCTCCAAAATCCCGATAACCGACCTTGCACATCGTCATTCTGTCAGGTGGCAATGCTTATCACGGAAGTACCCACCCCTCCTGAGAAGCATTTTACCGGATGTGAAGAATGAATGTTGGAATGACATGAGCGGCTGTCGTGCATCCCAGAGAGGTGATTTGTGTGCTTCAGCATGACTTACGGTAGATTGGGCAGGTCTTTCTGCAAGAATTCCTGACAGGGTGTACTTTTGGTACTCGACATGGAATCAACCAATTGATGGCGTCGAAAACCAAAGGTAGACCCACCTGGAGATTCTTCTGGACGTAAGGCTTCGCTTACGGCAAAGTAGTAATCCTGCAGGTACTCCGCACGTTCGTATCCCCCGGTGAACGCATGTTGACAATCTTCGGCAAACCCCACCGCCGCGGGGGTTTCTGCGATGGCCGAACCCGTCGGGACTTCCTCACCGTCGGCGGGTCTCTTCTCGGCGGCGCCTTGATGCTGCCGAACCTCCTGGCAGCCGAGCAGAAGGCCGGCAGCGGGTCGTCGCACCGTGCGATCATCAACATCTATCTGCCCGGTGGCCCGCCGCACCAAGACATGTGGGATCTGAAGCCGGACGCGCCGGAGGACATCCGCGGCGAGTTCAAGCCGATCGCCACGAAGGTGCCGGGCATCCAGATCTGTGAGCTGTTCCCGAAGATCGCTGCGATGATGGACAAGTTCGTGGCCATCCGCTCCTTGGTCGGCAGTTCCGGCGACCACGACGCCTACCAGTG
>JBBRME010000122.1:0-13178 GCA_038230995.1 Gemmatales bacterium | reverse complement strand
TGACAGCAACGAAGATCGAGCCGGTCGCTGAGAAGGGCGACGTGGCCGTGATCGCTGGCCGGGAGCATCCTCGTGCTGTCGCCAAGAAGCGGAAGCAACTCGAAGATCGCATCAAGCGTCATGGCTTCGAGCAAACGATGGAGGCCCTGGCGTATACATGGTTCAACCGGCTGGTCGCCATCCGGTTCATGGAACTGCACGGCTACCTGGATCACGGCTACCGGGTCTTGAGCCATCCCGAAGAAAAGCCGACGCCGGAAATCCTGGAACACGCCGAGCATGTCGAACTGCCGGGACTAGACAAGAACAATGCCATCGACCTGAAGTTGGCGGGGAACAAGGAAAGTGAACTCTACCGGCTGTTGCTGACCGCTCAGTGCAACGCATTGCAAACTGCGATGCCATTTCTCTTCGAGAAGATTGACGACGAAACGGAACTGTTGCTGCCCGACAATTTGCTTCACTCTGATTCGCTGATCCGCAAGCTGGTGAGCGAGATTGACGACGGGGATTGGAAGGAAGTCGAGATCATCGGCTGGCTTTACCAGTTCTACATCTCGGAGAAGAAGGACGAAGTGATCGGCAAGGTGGTCGCCAGCGAGGACATCCCCGCCGCCACGCAACTGTTCACGCCGAACTGGATCGTCAAGTACCTCGTGCAGAACACGCTCGGTCGGCAATGGCTGGCGACCTACCCGCAGTCGGCCCTGCGCCAGCAGATGCCGTATTACATCGAGCCAGCCGAGCAGACGCCCGAAGTGCAGGCGCAACTAAAGGCGATCACGCCGACGAGTTTGAACCCGGAAGACCTCACCCTGCTCGACCCGGCGTGCGGGTCCGGCCACATCCTGGTCGAAGGCTACGACCTGTTCAAAGCGATCTACACCGAGCGGGGGTACAACAAGCGGGAGATTCCCCGGCTGATCCTGCAAAAGAACCTGTTCGGCCTGGAGATCGACGACCGGGCGGCGCAGCTTGCCGCCTTCGCCCTGATGATGAAGGCCCGTGCCGACGACCGCCGCATCTTCGACAGCGGGGTGAAGCCGAACGTCGTGGCCTTCCAGGAGACGACGGACCTCGATCCCGATCACATCACGGAATCGCTGAACGAGCCGGTGACGACGGTGGAATTGCCGCCGAGCGGCAAGCTGTTCGAGGACGATACCGACCTGTTCAGCAAGCACAACTTGGCGGTGGCGGGGGATGTGCAGCAGACGGACATTGCCGCACTCGTGGACCTCTTCCGGCACGCCAAGACCTTCGGCTCGCTCATCCAGGTTCCGACGGCATTAGCGGCGAAGCTACCGGAGATCGTGGAACGCACTCGGCTCGTGGTAGAAAAGTCCGACACCTTTGCCCGTGACTTGGCGGCCCAATTCTTGCCTCTGCTTCAGCAGGCCCGGCTGTTGGCCCGGCTGTACGATGCCGTCGTTGCCAATCCGCCGTACATGGGGAGCAAATATTACACGCCGAAGCTCAAGGAGTTCGTGAACCTGGAATATAAAGAGGCGAAGGCCGACTTGTACGCCTGCTTCATGGAGCGGAATCGACTGGCGACCAAACCGAGCGGCTTCCACGGCATGATTAACATCCCCAACTGGATGTTCCTCTCCAGCTTCGAGGAGATGCGGAAGTCCATTTTCAGCAAGCAAACCATCGACACATTCGTTCACAATGGCCGGGGCGTGTTTGGATCGGACTTCGGCAGTTGTGCGTTCGTGATTCGCAAGGCATACATGCCGGAGTATCAGGGAAGTTATCGACGGCTTTTCGAGAAGCAAGGGAGTGTGGCGAGCAACGAGGAACTGGAACAGCGGTTCCACACGGCGAAGACGTACACGCCGAACAACGCTGACTTCGCCAAGATTCCGGGCAGCCCCGTGGCCTATTGGCTTTCACATGAAGTCATGAACACATTCGCACAACACACCAAGCTCGGCGAAATTCTGGATTTGAGAATCGGAATGCGCACAGGGGACAACGAACGGTTCTTGAGGTATTGGCATGAAGTTGGATGGGCCACAATCGGAATTGGTTTCAATGACGCTGAAGAAGTGCTAAGAGAGAACAAGAAATGGATTCCCTACAACAAAGGCGGAGAATTCCGCAAATGGTATGGCAATATTCGCCATGTTGTGAACTGGAGTGACAATGGCCGAGAGGTGAAAGAAGCGACAAAGGCTAAATACCCTGAGCTTGGCGATGATCTCGGCTGGAAAATCTCTAACGAAGCATTTTACTTTCGTGAAGCGATTACATGGACTGATATCAGTTCATCATGCTTCGGCGTTCGATACCAAGATGGCGGTATCATATTCTCTGATTCTGGATCTTGCGGATTCGTTGATGAAAATAAACGATACCATTTATTAGCACTGCTTGGATCAAAGTTCTCATTCTTGATTCTTCAAGTATTAAATCCAACTTTGCATTTCAAGCTATACAACCTAGCCTGCATCCCGGTCCCAATCGGCATATTCAAGAATGCCAGTATTTCTGAATCAGCGAGGATGTGTGTCCGTTTGGCCCGTGTAGATTGGAACTTATCGGAAATCTCGCTGGAATTTTCCACGCTACCCATCCACCAGCACAAGTTGCCGGCGTTTCAGCAATCGCACGAAGCCGCCGATGCCGACTGTGTGGCTCGCTTCGCCCGAATGAAAGAACTCGAAGAGAAGAACAATCGCCTTTTTATCGAAGCCTATGGCCTCCAAGACGAACTCTCCCCCGAAGTTCCCGACGGCCAGATCACACTTTACCGTCCCGACCGTGGTGAAGAGATCAAGCGGCTGCTCTCCTATGCCATCGGCTGCATGATGGGCCGCTACAGCCTTGATATGCCGGGGCTGATCTACGCTCACGGCGGCAATGAGGGCTTCGACCACGGCCAGTACAAGACCTTCCGGGCCGACGATGACGGCATCATCCCGCTGCTCGAAACCGATTGGGGCTTCCGGGACGACGCCACGAATCGCTTCGTTGAGTTTATTGGCGTGGCGTGGCCCAAGGAACACCTGGAAGAGAACCTGAAGTTCGTCGCCGACAGCCTTGGCTCGAACACCGGCGAGCAGCCACGGGACACGATTCGCCGCTACCTAGCCACGGGGTTCTACAAGCACCACCTGTCGATGTACAAGAGGCGGCCAATCTACTGGCTGTTCTCCAGCGGCAAGCAGCGGGCCTTCCAATGCCTCGTCTACCTGCACCGCTACCACGAAGGCACGCTGGCCCGGATGCGCACCGAGTACGTCATCCCACTTCAGGGCCAAATCGTCGGTCGCATCGAACAACTCGAAGGCGACAAGGCAAAGGCGACCAGCACCAGCCACCGCAAGAAGCTCCAAAAGGAGCAAGACGACCTCAAGAAGCAACAGACCGAACTGCTCACCTTCGAGGAAAAGCTGAAACACGCCGCCGATCAAAAGATCAGTCTCGACCTCGATGACGGCGTGAAGGTCAACTACGCCAAGTTCGGCGACCTGCTGGCTGAGTCCAAGGCGATCTGTGGTTCAAAGGAGGAGGAGTAAAACATGAAAAAAGATGCTCAACTGCGTATCGCCGGCATTGAAGCCAGCAACTTCAAATCACTGGTAGATTTTAAGATCAACCTGCCAAGATTCAGTTGCCTAATAGGGCTGAATGGCGCAGGTAAATCGACGATATTACACTTTATCGACTTCGTGTCACAACTCGTTCGTGGTGACATGAAAGCCTGGCTCAATGATCGCAAATGGAAAGCCGCTGATTTGAAGTCAAAATTGACTAGTAAGAATAATATCGGATTCGATATATTGATTTGCGACGAAAACGATAAGAGATTTTGTCAATGGGGAGGTTTTTATAATCCTTCAATCGGCCATTGCACATATGAATATATTGATTTTAAAGATTTCGTTTTTCAGGTAAAGTATAACCAAGTAGGCGTCAAGTCTAAAACTGCTAGGATCGAGGAATGGCATATTGATATAACATTTAATTATGAAGGATCAATTTTATCGGCACTAAAAGATAAGCGATTGCCTCTTCAAGTATCGGTCGTAAAGAATTTCCTAGATAAGATTCACTCTCTCGATTTGCTAGCGCCAGAATATCTACGGCAGAGAACCCGTGAATCCTCGGGAACGTTGGGCCTGGGAGGTCAGAACCTGGCGTCTTTTCTGCATGAGATGAGTGATCCCAAACAGCTCAAGATGTTTTCGCTTTTGAAAAAGGCTTACCCGCAGTTGCAAGGGTTTGCTGCGAAATCGCTCCGTTCGGGTTGGAAGCAGCTTGAGATCAGCGAGAACTATCACGGTCAGGAATCCGAATTCTTCCCCTCGATGAAGTCTGAGGCACGCCACATCAATGACGGGATGTTACGTATGATCGCAATCCTTGCCGAACTTCAATCAGAGAACCGTTTCTTGCTATTTGACGAAATCGAGAACGGGATCAACCCTGAACTGGTCGAGTTAGTTATCAACATGCTTGTGGAAACCAAGCAACAAGTCCTGGTGACGACGCACAGCCCGATGATTCTGAATTACCTTGAGGACGAAGTGGCAAGGAAGGGCGTTATCTATCTCTACAAGACTGCGATGGGCCTTACCAAGTCCATTCCCTTCTTCTCGATTCCCTCTCTCAAGAAGAAGCTGGAAGTCATGGGACCGGGCGAAGCATTCGTGGACACAAATCTGACCGAACTCGCCGATGAGATCGCTGGCATCACGAAGGAGGCAGAGTGAATGTTCTTCCTCCTAAGTGGTGAAGGCGTGACGGACATGGGAGCCGGACAAGGGTCTGCCACAATCTGCGAAGGCGAGGAATTCCTCGTTGGCCCTATGGCAAAAATCGTCGCGAAGGTCGTAGAAGCCAAGCACGACTACTCGATTCTGGATGGAGCGTGCGGCTTCGTGTCCGAGAGCGGCTTGGTCCATCGAGCAGGGGAACTCAAAGCCACCAAGAAGCAAATGGGTTTGCCAGGTAAGAAGCAAGCAAAGGAAACCCGGTATTTCTTCAACAACGCCCGAATCCTTGCTCGTTATGCCAAGGAGAAGGCAACTGCACTCGAAGACGAAGTTGTGGCGGTACTGTTTCGTGATGCAGACGGGACTGCATCGGCAGGGCGTGGAGAATGGGATGACAAAAGAAAGTCGATGTTGGACGGGTTTGAGGAAGAGGGATTCGATAAGGGAGTTCCCATGATTCCTAAGCCAAAGTCCGAAACATGGTTGATTTGTGCCTGGAGGAAGCACCCGTACATGGCATGTCAGGCTTTAGAAGACAGGTCCGGCAACGACAATTCTCCCAAGTCCCTGAAAGGGGAACTGAGTGAACTGCTGGATGAGGGCATGACCCCGGAATTGTTGTGTCAAAAGGTCGGGCAGTCTTTCGACATCGCCAGGATTATGATGCCGAGTTTCAAAGCATTCCGAGAACGACTTGAAGAAGTCATCACTTGAAACCACAGGTAATCGTGAACAACGAATGAGCGACCTCAACCAAATCCACACGGCACTCGAACGTCTTTTCCATGAGGAAGGGCAGCGCATTGTCTTTTGGAACGATCCTGACCACGAATTCTTCATGACCGTGCCGCTCCTAGAACTTGACGGCGTGACAACCTTGAGGCTCGACGAGGTTGGTGCGCTCGAAGCCAAAATCCGCTTGGAGCGAGAAGAACCCAACGGCAAGTTCCTGCTCTACGCACCGACCGAAGAACCGGACTACGAAGACGACTGGCTGCTCGACATTCGCCTCTACAGCCGCAGCTTCCGAGCAGACAAAGCCAGCATTCTGCTACAAGAATTGGGGCTGGTGAATCTGCATTTGCGGACGCACGTTTCTGACCGTCGCAAATTCTTCGACGCCAAGGACCGACTCCAAAAGATCAAAAATCTGGTCGCCCCGGATGACGCCGCCGCCGACCTGGATCGCAAGATGATCGCCGTAGTCGCCAAGGCCGATCAGCCGGAACTGTTCAATCTGGTGCGTACGATTTTTCACGCCTGGATCGAGGCTGGAAGCGAACTCGATCTCGACAATCCACCCGCCGTGTTTGGGCAGATCGAAAAGTTCGATCTCGACGTTCCCTTTTGGCAGATGGTCAAAGCGGCATTCGGTTACGAGGAAGAGAATCCGACGCTGAAGAACTTCCTGCTGCGTCTCGTGCTGACCGACTATGCCCATCATCTCAAGGGCGATGTGCCGCAGTCGATCCGTGGATTGCTGCTTCCTAAAACCGGCTGGTCAAACGCCGTCGTGTGCTTGGCGCTGTGGCGAGACAGCAGCAGCAAGGGGACGAGCTACGACCGACTCTCCGCAGATGCAGCGGCGATTCTCAAGATCGAAAATCATCTGCCGAACCTGGAGATCGACCAACTCTCCGAAGTGATGACATTCCTGGTGGTTGAGAAAAGGATTGCCAGCAGCTTGCGGGAACGAGTCCAGACGACTGCCGACACAATCAACGCCGACGATGTGCGGGCCATTGTCACTCGTCGACAATCGGGACATTGGGCTTCACTGACCGTGGCCGGTTCCACCGATGCCCCACGCCAGGCCCTTCACGCCGTCTACGATGCACTCGTGGCGGCTGCGGATTTCTTTGCCCTGCGGAATCAGCACAAGAGCGGCTTCGATTACCCGACCGCTGCGGCGATGTACGGGGCCTACGAATCTGAACTTTACCGCTTCGATCAACTCTATCGCCACTTCTGCGAGTCGGCAGACATGGCTGAAGCGGCGGGCTGGAGTATTCTCAAGCCACTGCGGGCCGACATCGAAGCTCATTACGTCAACTGGTATCTGACCAACTTGGCGCTCGCTTGGGGCAAGTTCATTGAGCCACATGACGGCCTGCTCTCCAAATGGCAGATCGAATCAGTTTCCAACCAGCATCGCTTCTATGACCGCAACGTGCGGCCCTGGCTGGATGAAGGCGACAACCGACGAGCCTTCGTCATCATCAGCGATGCCTTTCGATACGAAGCAGCCCAGGAACTCACGACCGAACTCAACGGCAAGTATCGCTTCGAGGCTACGCTGTCGTCGCAACTTGGCGTCTTGCCGTCATACACGCCGTTGGGCATGGCGAGTCTGCTACCACACAAGACGCTGGCCTACAAAGGGACCGATGTGTTGGTGGATGGTAAGTCGAGCATCGCCAGTGAGCGTGACAGCATCCTTCAATCCGTAGGCGGTCTGGCCTGCAAGTGCGATGAGTTGATGGCGAAGAAGAAGGACGAAGGCCGAGAGTTCGTGAAGGATAAGCGGGTCGTTTACATCTACCACAACACCGTGGACTCAGTGGGTGATGACGGCAAGACCGAAGGGCATACATTCGAGGCTGTGCGCCGTGCGATTGACGAACTGGCGGCGATAGTCGGCTACATCGTCAACAATCTGAACGGCAATCACGTCGTCGTCACTGCTGACCACGGTTTCCTCTTCACGGAAACCGCTCGTGTGGAAACGGACAAGAGCAAACTGAACGAGAAACCCGACAGCACGATCCTGGCGAAAAAGCGTTACCTGCTCGGCCCGAACCTTCCCGATCACGATGCAGCATGGCATGGGAAGTTAAGCGTGACTGCCGGGGCCGATGGTGACATGGAGTTCTGGATTCCCAAAGGAGCTAACCTGTTCCACTTTGTCGGTGGCGCACGCTTCGTTCACGGCGGGGCGATGCCGCAAGAGATCGTGGTTCCTGTTGTCACCGTCAAACACATCCGGGGCAAATCAGCCCAGGACACCAAGACGAAGCTGGTCACGGTTCAGGTGCTTGGAAGCAACCATCGGATCACCACCGGCCAGCATCGCTTCCAATTGATCCAGATGGAAGCTGTGAGCGACCGGGTGAAACCGATCACTCTTCGAGTTGCCGTGTACGAGGGCGAGGAATCTGTCACGGACATCCAGACTGTGAAGTTCGAGAGCAGTTCCGGCAACTTGGACGAGCGGAAGAAGTGGGTCAGCCTCGTCCTCAAAGAGCGGCAGTACAACAAGAAAACTCCATACCGCCTTGTGCTGCGGGATGCCGAAACCGGCATCGAGCAGCAGAGCGTGGAAGTGATTATCGACAGGGCGTTCACCGATGACTTCTGAAAACACTACTCCCGACACTGGCCTTGATGACCTTCTGAACCGGAACTTTCCGGGCAAGGTGGTTCGCAAAGATTTGACCAAGTTGGTCAAAGAGGGTGCGAACGTGCCTGTGTACGTCCTGGAGTACCTCCTGGGAAGTTACTGCGCCTCAAATGATGAGGCCGTGATCGAGCAAGGTCTGCGCACGGTCAAGAAGGTTTTGGCCGAGAATTACGTCCGGCCCGATGAAGCCGAGAAGGTGAAGTCCACGATCCGGGAGCGTGGCAGTTTGAAGATCATCGACAAGGTGACGGTGACGCTCAACGAAAAACGGGACGTTTACGAAGCATTGCTTGGTAACTTGGGCGTCAGCCGCATCGAAGTCCCCAGCAACATCGTCAAGAAGTTTGAGAAGCTGCTGGTCGGCGGCATCTGGTGCATTGCCACTCTGGAGTATTTCTTCGAGGAGGACCAGAAGGGTTCCCCCTTTTTGCTGCGAGACTTGAAGCCGATTCAGATGCCGAATATGGACCTGGAGGAACTGTTTCAAGGACGCCGTGCGTTTACTGAGCAGCAGTGGATCGACGCCCTACTTCGCTCGACAGGGATGGAGCCAACGAACTTCCAAGAGCGGGTAAAATGGCACTTGCTTGCCCGCATGATTCCACTGGTTGAAAACAACTACAATCTCGCCGAGCTTGGGCCGAGAGGCACGGGCAAAAGCCACATTTACAAGGAAATCAGTCCGAACAGCATCTTGGTGTCAGGCGGTCAAACTACGGTTGCCAACCTGTTCTACAACATGGCCCGGCGTCAGGTCGGCTTGGTCGGCCTGTGGGATGTGGTGGCTTTCGATGAAGTGGCAGGCATCTCCTTCAAGGACAAGGATGGTGTCCAGATCATGAAGGATTACATGGCTTCGGGTTCATTCGCCCGTGGCCGTGATTCGATCAACGCTTACGCCTCTATGGTGTTCGTTGGCAACATTAACCAGCCGGTCGATACCTTGGTGAAGACGAGCCATCTCTTCGCCCCATTCCCGGAGACAATGATCGACTCGGCCTTCTTCGACCGCTTCCACGCCTACGTCCCTGGCTGGGAAATTCCAAAGATGCGGCCTGAGTTCTTCACGAACCAATATGGACTTATCGTGGACTATCTGGCCGAGTGGTTTAGGGAGATGCGGAAGCGGAACTTCGGTGATGCGATCAACAAGTATTTCAAGCTGGGGCGTGACCTAAACCAGCGAGATACGATTGCAGTCAAGCACACCGTTTCTGGCCTATTGAAGCTGCTGTACCCCACCGAAGAATATGACAAGGATGCCGTTCGTCGTTGCCTGGAGTACGCTCTTGAAGTTCGTCGCCGTGTGAAGGAACAATTGAAGAAGATCGGCGGCATGGAATTCTTCGACGTTCACTTCTCGTACATCGACATCGAAACGATGGAAGAGAAGTTCATCAGCGTGCCGGAACAAGGCGGTGGTTCACTGATCCCTGATGGACCGTTGAATCCGGGCGTTATGCACACCGTTTCAACGGGAGGAACTGGATCGCACCTGGGTCTTTACCGCTTGGAAACTCAGGTGACCTTAGGCAATGGCACACTGAAGACATCTGGCCTCGGCTCCAATTCTGCGGCCAAGGAAGCTATCAAGGTCGGGTTCGATTACTTCAAGGCAAATGCCCACCGGGTCAGCGCCTCGATCAAGCCTGGGGACCACGATTACCACCTGCACATTGTCGAGCTGCACAATACCGGGCCGACCAACGCCATGACCCTGGCGGCGTTCGTGGCACTATGCTCTGGCGTCTTCGGCAAACCGATCCAGCAGCAGATGGTAATCCTGGGAAGCATGAGCCTGGGCGGGAGCATCATCCCGGTCGAGAACTTAGCCGAGTCTTTGCAGGTCGCCTTCGATGCCGGTGCCAAACGAATCCTGCTGCCTATGGCAAGCGTGAAAGACATCCCGACGATCCCCGGCGAACTGTTCGCTAAGTTCCAGACCGGGTTCTACGCCGACCCCGTTGACGCCGTGTTCAAGGCGTTGGGTGTTCAGTGAAACGAACAGGATTGACATCAGGCATGAGTTCACTCGACAGACAACAACGCATTTCGATGACAGGATTACAGCTATGACGGTCGCAAAAATTCACGGAGCGGAATTCCCGATCCGCAAGATTTTCAGCAACGACTTCAACTTCAAGATTCCCTTGTATCAACGTCCATATTCGTGGACGACGGAGCAGGCTGGGGAACTTCTGGATGATCTCATTTCTTTTATTGGATCAGCAACGACTACGAGCGTCGATGAACTCAGTCCGTACTTCCTGGGTAGCATCGTACTCATCAAGGACGAGAGCCAACCTGATGCAGAGGTCGTTGACGGACAACAGCGGCTCACAACGCTGACTATTCTCCTATCATCGCTTCGACAAACGATCACGACACCAGCATATGCCACGGGAATGACGGACTACTTGTATCAGGAAGGCAAGCCGCTAGAAGGAACCCCCAATCGTTATCGGCTTACGTTACGAGATCGGGACGCCGAGTTCTTCCGCACGCACATCCAGGATCAAGGGCAGATCGTCAAGTTGAAGAAGCTCAATGACGGTCAGTTGTCGGACAGCCAACGAAATATCCGTGCGAATGCGATCTGGTTTGTGGACAAACTGGAAGCGATGGCTGAAGACCAGAGAGTTCGTCTGGCACAGTTCATCGTGAAAAATTGCCTACTGGTCGTCGTCTCGACGCCCGATCTTGATTCAGCTTACCGAATCTTCTCGATCCTCAACGACCGGGGCCTCGACCTATCTCATTCTGACATTCTCAAGTCTGAGGTAATCGGTCGTATCTCGTCCAATGAACAGGAAGCGTACAACGAAAAGTGGGAAGACGCAGAAGAGGAGCTTGGTCGAGAGGCTTTCAGCGATTTGTTCGGACACACCCGGACGATCTTCCGCAAGACAAAGGCCAAGGAAACAATCCTCAAGGAGTTTCGAGAATATGTCATCAAGTCTGTCGGTGACTCAAAAAAGCTCATCAAAGACGTGCTGATTCCTTTTGCCGACGCTTTCACGACGATCCAAACAGCGAGCTACGAAAGCACTGCTGGGGCCGAGCAAGTCAACGAAATGTTGAAATGGCTTTGCCGAATCGACAACACCGACTGGATTCCACCTGCCATCTTGTTCATGGCTCGAAACAAGTCTGACGCCAAGGCGCTGCACGGCTTCTTCGCTGACCTCGAACGGTTAGCCGCCTTCTTGATGAACTGCCGGTACGGAATCAACGAACGCATCGAAAGATACGGGAAGCTGCTCGATGCGATTGAGCAAGGCGTCGATCTTTACGCTGCGGAATCTCCTTTGCAACTATCTGATGCGGAGTGCCGACTTTTCGTTACAGAACTCAATGGTGATCTATATCGGCAGGTTCCAAAGAGAAGGCTCTACGTCCTTCTCCGGCTCGATTCTGCTCTGTCTGATGGTAGCGCCAGCTACGATCATTCGGCAATTTCAATTGAGCATGTCCTACCGCAGAATCCACCGGCATCTAGTCAATGGTGCAAATGGTTTCCCACACAGGAGCTTCGGGATCGCTGGGTGCATCGTCTGGGAAATCTTCTCCTTCTCAACCACAAAAAGAACAGCAGCGCCAGCAACTACGAGTTTGAAAAGAAGAAGACGGCATACTTCAAGAAAGGCGGTGTCTCGCCATTTCCATTGACGACTCAGGCCATCGGGGAAAGCGAATGGACGCTGACAGTCGTGGAAGCACGGCAAGAACAAGCGATCAAGGAACTCAAAGATGTGTGGCGCATCATGGCAGATGTGCTGGCCGATAAGCCTGCGACAAGCCTGCGACAAGCGACTTAGATGAGCCTGACGACGATGACGTAAGCGATGGAACAGATTCCGAGAAGACGGGCAAGGATTTCACGAAGTTCGACGTGACCATCAACGGCGTGACTCAGGATGAATTGTCCTAACGCAAGGCAGTGTTGGCAGTTGTAAGGCACCTTTGCGATCAAGGTGTCACGCCAGAGGAAATTGCCGAGTTAGTTCCTTGGCGAACTACCATGTTCTGTAGCGTGGACGGGATTGTGGCCAGTAACCAATTGATTGCATAGCAGAAAGCAATGGTCGATTCTGGCGACAAACGCAGGTACTTCTGCGATGACGATGAACTCATTCACTCTTCGGGAAGAACCTATGCCGTCACAAACGGCTGGGGCGTAAAGGCGTTTCAAGCGATCCAGAACATTCTCGCCAAATACCCAGATAAGGGCGTGCGGTGTGAGAAGCACACGAAGGCGAAGGAATAGGACAAGCTCATGTGGATTTTTACCAAACACGGTTTCTTCAGTGCCGTCTGCGCCCGTCAGGGTAATGGCAGGCACAGCCAGCCGGTCGATCCTGACCGCATCATGGTCCGAGCCAGATTGCGAAGCCATCTCGAAGCCTTGAAGATGCGATTCCCTGATCTGCTCGGCGAGTGCGACATTCAAGAATCAGCCGGGACCGATTATGCCTACCGGCTCTTCGTGAAGAAGTCCGCATGGATGCAGGTGCTTGCGGGAATGGCCGAGGAAACCGACTATGACAACTTCAAATCGGAAGTTGCACATCACCAAGGAAAAGCAGGAGCGGAGTACGAGCATTCGCTGCACGATGTCTGGTCCGTAATGCACAGGTTGCAGAAGTAACATGCCAAACTCGTTCGCCTCACTTCCTGTTCTCCCCAGCGACCGTCCCATGCGGCTGACGCCCACAGACGTTTCGCAGTTCGTCCGTCTGGAGCAGTGCGAGCGGTATCTCCGCTTCCGTCTTGCCGAACGAGGAGGCCAGAAGTTCATGGAGGAGTACGACGTGATCCCGCAGCGGATCACGCCTCTCCTTTCCCTTTCCGGCAGCACGTTCGAGCAGGGCATCGAGGCCGACTTGGGAAAGCGGTTCCCCAGTGTGCAATTCGCCGCCAAGTATTCGCTCGACCACAATCGCCCGGCCAACAACGCTGAGGTCGTCGCTGAGGCCCATAAGCTCAAACCTGGCCAGTCGATCCTGTTGTTCCAAGCCAGGCTGGAGGCTGAACAGCACGGTTGGCGCCTT
>JBBRME010000121.1:0-13271 GCA_038230995.1 Gemmatales bacterium | reverse complement strand
CTCGCAGTGCCAGGCAGGCCCATGCGGTAGGTTCCACCCAACTAAACGTCTCCTCGGCCCACGGCCAGCCGAGCAACCCCGCATCAATATCCCCCGCATCGGAGGTGTCCATCTTCACGATCTTGCCTTCAACCGACAGCAGCTTGTTGGCAATCGGCTGCAACTCCGCTGCCGGGTGATCAAGCACCCCACGGGCGAACAGTACCAAGGCCGTCGGCCACACGGCTTGGGGTCGGCCACGGGCCAAGCGGTAGCTGCCGTCGTCGCCCCGATGTTGCAGCAGCGATTGCGTGGCTTTGGTTCCCGCTTCCGTGTTCCCCAGAGCCAGCAGGGCCAGCACAGTCGGTTCGAGGTGCGCGGCTTGCCCCGGTTGGTAGCCGTAGCCCCCGCAGGGCAGGGCCGATTGTTGCAACCACTCAAGAACGGGAATCATGCGGGAACCTCGGCAGTTGCAGGAGAGACGGTTCGATTGGTGGTGCGGGCTTGACAGTTCGGACCACGAACAGGATGACCGACAAACCGACCAAACCACTGATGCCAATCAACCATTTGATCCATGGCACCACATCTACAAAGAGGATGGTACTACTGATAACGCAGACGACACACAGACAAGCAAACAGCTTGACGGCTGGCCGCACGCCGCGATGTGTTTCCCAATCATGGATCAAGGGGCCAAGCAAAGGCAATCGCAATAGCCATCGGTGTAACCTAGGTGAGGATTTGCTGAAGCAATAGCTTGCGGCCAAGGCCCAAGGCGTAGCGGGTATGCCAGGCACGAGGTAGCCGATGATCGCCAGACCGATGAACACAAACCCGAGCATGATGAGGAGCAAACGCTTCATGAATTGGGGTTTTTTCCTACGAGCCGCGATTGCGACGCTGGTGATGTTGTAGCTCCCAGTTGAACACACCGTGGCGATCCTGGACTACAATTTCACGACTTGAGGTGCATTCCATGAGTTCGATAGCAAGCAAGAGGATGACCATCTCCGAATATTTCGCCCATGAGCGGACGGCCCTGAACAAGAGCGAGTTCTACGATGGCGAACTCTTCGCCATGGCCGGGGCCAGCGTGCCACACAATCGGATTAAGGAAAATCTGAGCATCGAGTTTGGATCTCGGCTCAAGGGTAGCTCTTGCCAGTCGTTCTCCAGCGACCAGCGTGTCTTAGTGGAACGCACCGGCCTGTATAACTACCCCGATCTTGTCATCGTTTGCGGGGAGCTGCAATACGATCCGTTGAACGTAGACACCATCACCAACCCGCAAGTCATCTTCGAGGTGCTTTCGGATAGCACCGAGCGTTACGACCGCACCACCAAGTTCCGCATGTACCAGCAGATTCCCTCATTGCAGGAATACATCCTCGTGAGCCAGCACGAGCCGGTGTGCGAGCGGTTCGTTCGGCAGGCCGACGACACTTGGGGTCTGCGGGCCTTTGTGGGTCGGGAAGCCACGCTGGAACTGCTCACGGTGGATGCCAAGGTCAAACTTGCCGACATCTTCGCTCGCACCATTCTGCCGAGTGAACAGAAGAGTGTGCCGGACAGTTGAAAATGAGCCCAGCGTCGTGGTTTCCCGGTAATGAACTCGGGGCTATCGGTGTTATGCTCTCGTTATCAACCGGGTCGAAACCATGTTCACCACCATCACACTGGCCATCCTGGCATTTGCACCATCGGCTGACGTGAAGCCCGAGGAACTGAGCATCACCGTCGGGAAGGAAACCCGTGAAGCGCTGATTGTGAAGCCTACAAAAGAGTCGAAGGCCATGCCGCTGGTGTTCGTCTTCCACGGCCACGGTGGCACGTCGAAACACGCAGCCCGCACGATGGACATCAACAAGCACTGGCCCGAAGCTCTGTGCGTGTATCCACAAGGGTTGCCAACGGCCGGTAAGCTCACCGACCCGGAAGGTAAGAAAGCTGGCTGGCAGATGGCGGCAGGCGGGCAGGATAATCGAGATTTGAAGTTCTTCGATGAACTCCTCATCAAGTTGAAAAAGGACTACACGATCGACGACAAACGCATCTACTGCACCGGGCACTCCAACGGCGGCGGCATGACGTACCTGTTGTGGGATCAACGGCCCGATGTCTTCGCTGCGGTGGCTCCGTCTGCTGCGGCGCTTTTGCAGGTGAAAACCTTTAAGCCGCTGCCGTGCCTGCACATCGCCAGTGAGTCCGATCCACTCGTGAAGTACAGTTGGCAGGAGCTGATGTTCGAGAAAGTGAAAAAGGGCAACGGCTGCGACAAGTCTGGCACCGACTACGCCAAGGAAGGTAAGCTGGTGGCCACGAAGTACACATCAAAGGATGGCCCAATGTTCGTGACGGCCATCCACCCCGGTGGCCACACCTATTCGACCGATGCCCCAAAGCTGATTGCCAAGTTCTTCCAAGAGAATGAGAAGGAGAAGAAGTAGCACAATGCCAAATTTGCAGATGTTGAGCCTGCCCGCGTGAGCGGCAGGAGACGGATGATCGAGACTCCTGTCGCTCACGCGGGCAGGCACAACATCTGCACGCTATCCGTTAACAGGGCGAGGTGGCAATCACACCGATCTTTTCCGCTCGCATTCCATCACACTTTGGGCTACCATTCCCTTACGACCTACCGCCCAAGCGCGTTCCTGCGCCGCATTCGTTGATTCGTCGGAGCCTGCCTAATGCGTATTCCCCTCGCCACCTTGGTGGTGTTGTTTGCCGCTGTTTTTCCAGCATTTTGTGCCATTCCAACCGACCCGGCGGAACGCGCTCAGTTGATTGGCCAACCGCTGGAATTGATCATCGCCGAGAAAACGATCTCTTTGAATGGCCCACGGGCGGTGCATCAGTTGGTGGTCAGTGCCAAATATGCGAATGACCAAATCCGAGATGTGACGCACTTGATCACAGCGACTGCAACACCAGCGGACATCCTCGACATCGGCGAGGGGTTGTTCCTTCGCGGCAAGAAGGACGGTACAACCACACTCACACTACGCCTAGCCGACAAGCAAGCGGTGGTGGCCATCGTAGTGAAGGATCAGGCGAAGGCCGACCCGGTGAGCTTCCGCAACGATGTGATGGCGGCCTTCAACGTCGGCGGGTGCAACATGGGTGCGTGCCACGGTACGCCCAGCGGTAAAAACGGCTTCAAGCTCAGCCTGCGTGGCTTTGATCCGGTGGCCGATTTCCTTCAACTGACCCGTGAACAGTTTGGCCGACGCACCGATAGCCAGAACCCCGAGCAAGCACTCATTCTGCTCAAGGGACTAGGCCGAGTACCACACGAAGGCGGGGCACGATGGTTGCCCAGCGGGTTACCAGCTGAGATGATTTCCGAATGGCATAAGGCCGGCTTGCCGGACGACGCCAAGACGCTACCCACCGTGAAAAAGTTGACAGTACTGCCGGGTAGCCGAGTGCAACTGAACCCAGGCCGCTGGCAACAACTTGCTGTTCAAGCCACCTTCAGCGACGGCACGACCCGCGATGTCACAAGGTTGACCAACTTCAGCACTAGCGATTTGAGCGTAGCGGATGTCAACGGCAACGGCTTTGTGGAATTCAAGCGAGCCGGTGAAGTGGCTGTGCTGGTGCGATACCTCGAAGAGATGGTAAGCATCCGCCTGACCTACCTCGAACCGCGTGCGGGGTTCACATGGCCCAAGCCACCAGAGAATAACTACGTCGATACCGAAACCTTCAACAAGTTGAAACTGCTGACCATCGCGCCGAGCGACCTGTGTACCGACAACGAGTTCATCCGAAGGGTGTATCTCGACACCATTGGCCGGATGCCGACGCCTGCCGAGACCACGGCTTTTATGGGCAGCAGCGAGCCGACCAAACGTAGCAAGCTCATCGATCAAGTGGTGACGATGCCAGAGTTCGCGGACTTCTGGTCGCTCAAGTGGGCCGACGTGCTGCGCTCGAACCGCAAGACGATCCAACTCAAGGGCAGCTCGGGCATGCAAGCCTGGCTGCGTGACCAGTTCCAACGCAACGTGCCGTTCGATGCCACGGTGAAGGAACTGCTGACTTCCACCGGCAGTACGTACTCCAACCCGCCGGCCAACTTCTATCGCATTGCAAAGGAGCCGACCGCACTAGCGGAAGCCACGGCGCAGTTGTTCCTCGGCGTACGGATGCAGTGTGCCAAGTGCCATAACCATCCGTTCGAGCGCTGGAGCCAGGACGACTACTACGGCCTGAGTGCTGTATTTGCCCGTGTGAAAACCCGTGGCACCACGAACTTATCGGACAAGGCACCCAAGCCAAACGAACTCGGTGAAGTGGTGTTCGTGGAACGTGCTGGTGAAGTCACCCAACCGCGCACCGGCCAGAAGATGAACCCGCGCTTCCCCGGCAGTGGCGAGGCCAAACTGGAACCAGGTGCCGACCGCCGGGCAGCGTTTGCTGATTGGTTGACCGCACCGGGCAATGCGTTCTTCGCCAAGAGCGTGTCCAATCGGGTGTGGTTCCACCTGATGGGCAAGGGCATTGTCGATCCGGTGGATGACTTCCGCGAGAGCAACCCAGCGGCCAACGATGCTCTGCTCAACGCCTTGGCGGACGACTTTACCAAGAGCAAGTTCAACCTCCAGCACCTGATCACCACGATCCTGAAATCGCGGGTGTATCAGCTCAGTGCCATCCCGAACGACACGAACCGTGACGACGGCAAATACTTCAGCAAGGCCCTGACCAAGTTGTTGCCAGCCGAGCCACTGTTGGATGCCATCTGTGATGTGACGGGCCTGCCAGAGAAGTTCGCCGGATTGCCGATGGGCACCCGTGCGGTGCAATTGCCCGACGGCGAAGTGAATCACCCGTTCCTCAAGACCTTCGGCCAACCGGCCCGCGAACTGGCCTGCGAGTGTGAACGCGAAGCCGATGGCAACCTCGCCCAGGCACTGTTGCTCATCAATGGCCCAACGGTGAACGAGAAGCTCAAGAACCCTGCCAACCGCTTGGGCACCATGCTCGCTGCAAAGAAGAGCGAAGCAGAGATGTTGAACGAGTTGTACCTCGTGGCGTTGGCCCGTTTACCGGACGCGGACGAGGCGAAGATTTCGCTGGCTCACGTCGCCAAGGGCACCGACAAACGCAAGGCTTGGGAAGACGTGCTGTGGGCCATCCTGAACACCCGCGAGTTCCTGTTCCGGCATTAAGTAACTGAGTCGACGGCTCACCACACCACGGCCACGGCGATGTTCTCGCCGTGGTTCATCGTCAACACCTTCCATCCCGTTGGGTCAATCACCTTCGCAGGATCGCGTGGGTCGAGTTCCACGGTGCAGTTCTGCACGTCTCGCATTCCTGTGCCGATGGCCTTGAGCAGGGCTTCCTTGCACGTCCAACCACGAAGGAAGGCAGCGGATTGAAGCTCAACGGGAAGTGATGCGAACTGCGCTTGCTCCGTTGTGCTGAAGTAGCGGTTCACGAGGCCGGGCAAGTCTCGCTTGCTCTGGGTGCGTTCCGCATCAATACCAACCGGGCTGTGGCCGATCACAAAGGCAAGTAAACCTTCCGTGTGCGTGACGTTGAAGTGCAGCGAGTGATCGGCCAGCACCGGCTTACCGTGGAAGTTCACTGTCAGCGGGATGTCACTGGGGTTGCCGCCCAGGTGCCGGGCCAGCATCGTCCGCAGCATGGTGCGGCCACGCTGGAAGTGGAACCGTGTGAGCGGATGCCGGATGGTACTCAGGCGATCTCGTTCACGTTGGTTGAGCAAAGCCGGGTCGAAATCGCACCAACTCACCCGCTCCACGTTGTCCGGCAGCAGCCACACGAGTGGCACACCGGGGCGAAGGACCGCTCTGGGTGCGTCTTCCACATTCCGCAGATCGACTTCGCTCATCCCTTGGCCGCCCGGATGTACGCCTCGAAGTTCGCCACCGGGGTTTCCTTGCCCACGCCGTGGTTGAGGTTCAGGATGTGGCGTTGCCCACCACTCATCGCCAGGCACTTCTTCACGGCAGCTTCGACTTCCGCCGGTGTGCCGGTCCGCATCACGGCTTCGTCGATGTTCCCCTGAAACACGAGCTTCGGGTACTTTGCTAAGGCATCGGCTAGGTTGTGTTGCAGGCCTAGGCTCACCACGTCGGCCCCGGTCTCGGCCATGAGGTCGAGGTATGGGCACTCTTTCACGAACAGGATGCGCGGAACACCCGTCACACCACTGAGGATGGCCCGGTGATACGGCTGGGCAAATCGCTCGTACTCTTGGCGATCCAGCAACCCGGCCCAGGAGTCAAACAGTTGAACCACGTCGGCCCCTTCGGCCACCAGCGTGCGCAGGAAGTCCGTGGTGGCGTTGCTCAGGGTCTTCAGCAGTCGATCCCACACATCGGGGGCCGAAGCAATGAACTGCCGCGTTGCGGCCATGTTCTTGCCGGTGCCGATGCAGTACGTCGCCACGGTAAACGGTGAGCCAGCAAACACGATCACGGGCAGGTCGTTTTTCAACTCGGCTTTCACACTGGCCAACAAATCGCGGATGTGTTGGTAGCTTTCCGGCTTAGGGAAGGCCGTCATCTTGTCGAGATCGGCGTGCGTGCGGATCGGTTCATCCGGAATTGGCCCGAGGCCCGGCCTCAGCTTGAAGTCCAATCCCATCGCCAGGGGAAGGGTGGTGATGTCATAAAAGAGGATGATCGCATCCACACTGAATCGCTTTGGGCACAGCGTGGCAGCGGTCGATTTCGGTACATCTTCGCTAAATGCAAAGAACTCTGCACCATCTCGAATACGACGGAACTCCGGATCCCACCGGCCCGCCTGACGCATCGCCCACACGGGTGCCCGTTCCACGGTTTCGCCCCGTGCTGCGCGAACCAACAAATGCGACATCGTCTCTCCGGTAGAATGACCAGCGACCCACCATGATTTTATACTCTGCTCAAGCAGCGTCTTCGCATGCCTTCCGAATGTTCTGCGGTATACTGTTGACGAACTGGGGTAAACGACCATGTTGGATCCGATTGTGCAGGACCTTGCGCTTCGTGTTGCCCATCTGGAGGCAGTCGTAGGTGTCCAGAGACCAACGCAAAAAAACTGGCGAAATGCAGTGGGGATGTTCACGGATCTGGAGTTTCACACCAAGGTTCTTGCCGAGGCAGAGGCGATCCGTGAGGCGGATCGTATTTCCGGGCGATCCGGAGATCAGGAATGATTCTGCTGGATACGGATCACGTCACGATCTTGGGTTATCCGGAAAGCGAGCGATGCAAACGGTTGTCTCAACGGCTTGAATCCGCAGGTGATGAAATTGTCTCAGTCAGTTGCGTTACGGTGGAAGAGCAGATGCGCGGTTGGCTCGCAGCAATCGCCAAAGAGCGGCAACCACGACGACAAGTCGCACCATACCGAGAGTTCACGGAACTTTGGGCTTTCTTCCCGATACTTCCTTTCACTGATGTCGACGCAACGCGAGTCGAGAGTTGGGGCAGCATCCACGTCGGCAATATGGACAAGAAGATTGCCGCTACTGCGATCACAACCAACTCGCTGTTGCTCACTGCCAATCGGCGTGATTATTCCTTGATCCCCGGCTTGCGTTTCGAGAATTGGCTCGATTCCTGATTTTAAAGACCAGACCAATCGAGTTCAGTGACCATGCCCTATCACAAGCTCCGATGGCCGATCCTGCTCTCCATAGTGGCGGCCGTGCTCACCATCGGCTTGAAGTTCACAGCGTTTCTGCTGACAAGTTCAGCGGGCTTGTTTTCTGATGCATTGGAATCGTTGGTGAACCTGTTCGCCGCCAGCATGGCCCTCTACGCCTTGTGGTACTCGAACAAGCCAACCGATGCAGATCACCCGTTCGGGCACGAAAAGATTGAGTTTTTCAGCAGTGGGCTGGAAGGCGTGCTCATAGGAGTTGCTGGACTCATCACGGTTTACTACTCGGCGGAACGACTTCTCTACCCACACCCCATCGAGCATATCGGCTTAGGAACAATCCTCGCGCTCATTGCCTCGGCTATCAACTTCGCTGTTGCAACATTGTTGCTGAGGGTTGGCAAAAAACACCGCAGCATCATCCTCGAAGCCGACGGCCATCACTTGATGACCGACGTCTATACCTCAATTGCCATCGTCGTGGGATTGATCCTCGTCATGATCACCGGGCTGCAATGGCTCGATCCTGCGCTTGCATTGTTGGTGGGCTTGAACATCCTTCGCACCGGGTTTGTGCTCGTTCGCCGATCCTTCGATGGCTTGATGGATCGAGCCTGGCCGATGGCCGAGCAAGAGAATTTTCGCGCCGCACTCAAGTCGTTGTTGCCAGCAAAGGCCACGTTCCACTTGCTGCGGACCCGGCAAGCCGGGCGACGCCGCTTCGCTGATTTTCACCTGCTGATGCCTGGTGCTACCAGTTTGAAGGAATCTCATGATGTGGCCCACAACGTGGAAGCCAGGTTGCACGAACAGTTCACCGAACTCGTACTGACCATGCACATCGAACCGATTGAAGAACTCACGAGTTGGGAGATGATCGAGTTGGCACAACTCGGTGAAAGCGTGAGCGTGCCCGTGCAGCAGAAGTCTCACCCGCCAATCGACGATTAAGGCAGATATTGGACAACTTCTGCACTATTCATGGCGCTGCTAGCCCGCAGCGCCAGCAAGGGCCGCTGGCTCAGTCGAAGGAGTGATCGGGCCCTTGCTGGCGCTGCGGGCTACATCGGTTCAATCGTTCCGGAACCGGTTGCAATGCCGACAATGCTTTGCTTCCGCCAACGTGCCCACACACAACCCAGCAGCAGCAACAGCGTGCCACCCGGTACACTGCCAAACCACATAGCATGGACGTTGGCAGTAGGCCCGACCAAATCCTTCGCCGATGTCAGCAGCAGCAATCCAGCCACGCCCACGACAACCAGATACCCCCACGCTTTCCGCTGTACCCCTACCCATGCCAACGCCCAGGCGGGCAGGGCCAGCACGCAGAAGTGCGGCTTGCTACTCATGGGGCTGGCTAGCAACATCAAGCACAACACGGCCCCACAACCGAGGGCATCCCATGTTCGTCCACCCCGCCAGCTCGCAGCAGCGATGAGTGCCGTGAGGCAGAGCAGGATGCCGACCACAACGAGTTTCGCTACTTGCTTGTCGATCACTGGTGGGTTGGCTTGATCCACGTAACCGGTATCGCTGGGCACCAACTGATAATTGAAAACTCGAAGCTGCAAACCGGCCAGCGAGTGATTAGCCCACACGGCTGCGTGCCAACGCCCAGCATCGCGGTTCTTGCTGGCCAACGGAAGTACTTGCTCCTTCACCCAAGTGGGGAAAAGTGCTTCGTGCCTGCCGTCGGGTTGCAACAGTTCGGGCACTGCGTTGGCCGCAAGGAACACGCAGACAGTCATCAGTGCTGCTCGCCACCGGCCCATCCAAATCAGGTAAGGCACGAACAAAAGCGGTGGCCCCTTCATGCTGGCCGCAAAGCCGATGAACACCCCCGCCCACCACTCGTTCTTGGGTACAGCCCAAAGGCCCAGCAGGAGCAATCCACCAATGATCAAATCCGTCTGGCGGTTCACCATCACTTCCAAAGTGAAGGTGACGTACACCATCACACCGAGAAGGGTAACCACCCAATCGATCTTGTTCGGTAGATACTTCAGTGTGCCACCGGCGAACCGCCACGCCGCCACGGTGAGCAGCGTGGCCCCGATGCTATTCATGAGCCACACGACGAATTGGGTCTGGAACGTGCTCATGCCGACAGCAGGCCAACCCAGCAACGCCGAGGCTGGCGGGTAAACAAAGTCATCATTGAACAGAGAACCACCGGCAATGAGCCGCTTGACTGCGGCCACGATCACCAGCTCGTAGTCCGTATCCCCGAAGAAGAACGACTGATAGAAAAATACGCAGAGGAACAAGGCCAAGATGAGCAGCGATGGCCCGAGTTGCCAATGGGTGAAGCGTTGTCGCAGTGTCATGTAGCTAGGGTATGAACGACAGGAGAAGTCTTGAAGTCGAACCTCATCTGCTTGGCGCTTGTCGGTTCCTGCCGTAGTGTGGCCACATCTTCACGAGCGAGTGCATGAGCAAAAAGAAAGTCCGCGTTGAGCTTCGCAAGAACCGCACTAAGCCCCCGCGGATGAACGACCTGACCCAGCAGTTTCAGGAAGACGCCGGCGCTGTAGGCGATGCGTTGAGTGGTGAACGGGTGCGGGCGAAAGGCGACGTCAGCCGGCACCGCACGGTGATGCTCGAAAACGGCGAGCCCGGGATGCCCGTGGCTACCTTTGAAGCCATTGGGGGCCGGGTGCTGCGAGTCCACGGGCTGTACACGTATGTGGAAGTGAACGATGGTCGGGTGGTACGCTGTACCACGCGACGACTACTGAAGAGCTTGAGCACGGATGAACGTAGCGTGGTGACCACTGGCGACGTGGTTTGGATTCGCCCGGAAGCCAATGGTCAGGAGGGAATGATCGAGCGGGTGGAACCCCGGCACGGTGTGCTGACTAGGGCCAGCCGACGCCGTGAACATGTTGTCGTTGCGAATGTGGATCAGTTGCTCATCGTGATGTCGCTTGTCGAACCGGATTTGAAACCGCACCTCATTGATCGCTACATCGCCACGGCCATGCGTGGAGAGTTAAAGCCGATCCTCTTGTTGAACAAAGCCGATCTCGTCGATCCGGTCGAATACCAACCCATGGTGGGGTACTACAACCAGTTGGGCATCGCAACGCTGCTCACGAGTTCGCGCACGGGCTTTGGTGTTGAACGATTGCGAAAGCTTTTAGCCGGGCGAGCCTCGGTGTTCTCCGGACAGAGCGGCGTTGGCAAGTCGAGCTTGTTGAATGCGATTCAACCGAACTTGAGTTTGCGTGTTGCTGCCGTCAGTGACGTGAACGACAAAGGCAAGCACACCACGACCACCGCTGAACTCATCCGCTTGGAAACCGGCGGTTGGGTGGTGGATACACCCGGCGTGCGACAACTGCAACTGTGGGATACTCGGCCAGAGGAGGTCGAGGGGTACTTCGTGGAGTTCCGTCCGTTGGTGCCGTATTGCAACTTCCCGGACTGTACACACATCCACGAGCAAGGGTGTGCAGTGAAGGACGCGTTGCGGAAGCGACACATCAGCGACCGCCGGTACCAGAGTTACCTTGGCTTGTTCCACGGGTTGGGCGAGGAGCAGTAGACGCTCGGCTGATTTTGTAGGGCGGTACGAGGCTTTGCGAGTGCCGCCGGACAGGATGGACTCTGCCGGCACAAACAACCCCTCTTACCGCCCTACAAGAGGCGGTTCTCCTTTGCCCCTGAACACCATCTTCAATCCACACGGCCTAAAGACTTTTAGCGGTTTCGCTCTTCCGTACTCTCAGCAGCACGGTGGGATTCACGGCTTCAAAGCGGAGGCTTTCCAGTTGCTCCACACCTCGGCTCAGGTTCATCAACAGCACATCCACGGTGGTCGCCAGTCGCTTCAACACGGCATACGTGGACGAGATCATCTCCAACGTGCCCACGTTGCTCACCAGTCGGCCACCGGGTCGCAGGGCGGCGTAACTGGCTTCCAGTAGCCTCGCCACTTCGCCGCCGTTTCCCCCGACGAAGATCGCATCCGGGGCGGGCAATCCATCGAACACGGCCGGGGCACTGCCGAAGACTGGCTTCACGTTCTTGATGCCGAAGGTGTCGATGTTGGCTTGAATCAGGTGAAAGTCCGCAGTGTCTTGCTCGATGGCGAACACGGTACCGGGGGCCACGAGTTGGGCCATCTCGATGGCCACGCTACCACTGCCCGCACCCACGTCCCACGCCACATCGCCGGGTTGCAAGTCCATCTGGGCGAGAGCCACCGCCCGTACTTCCGCTTGGGTAATCAGGCCGGTCTTTGGTCGACTTTGGGCGAAGACATCATCGGGATTACCAAAGCGGCTGATCTTCGCCCCGGCTCGCGGTTGATCAGGCGTGTTGGGCTTACGCTTCAGGATCATCACATTGAGTGGATCGAAGCGCAGGTCCTGCAACTCGGCCAGTTCACCTTTTGTGATGCGCTCATCGCGCCCGCCCAGGTTCTCGCACACATACCCGGTGAAGTACCCCAGCCCACGGGCCAGCAGTTCACGGGCGATGCGGTTGGGGGTGTTCGTCTCGGATGTGAACAGCCCCACGGTCTCGGTGGTGCGAATCTTGTCCAGCACGTCGTCCAGCGACTTCGTGGATAAGTCCGTCAAGTACGCTTCTTCCCAGGTTTCTTTGATGCGTGCAAAGGCGAGTTGCATACTGCTGACGTGCGGAACTACGTCGAATGTGTCGGCCCCGATCTTATCGCAAAGGTAGCGTGCCGTGCCGTAGAAGAGGGGATCGCCAGTCGCTACCACGGCCACTTTCTTGATACCCAAAAGCGATTTCAACCGAGCCACCACATCGGGTAGGTCCGTGCCGATGATGACTCGTTCTGCAGTGAGTTCGGGTAACAGCCGCAACGCGGCCTCGGAACCGAAGACCACCTCGGCCTGGGTTACATGGTCCCGCGAACGAATCGTCAGGCCAGCCAAGCCATCCGGCCCCACACCCACGATTGGCACTTTGGTTTGCATCGAGACAGAATACGAGGTGGTTTTCCAAGAAATGGATTGAGGATTTTTACGCCGGTGACATTAATTCTCAGCTGGCTGAGCCAACTCCCTAGTGATTCCTGATGAGCCCGCCTCGAATATCTCGCCAGTCACTCGGTCGCGGAAGTACCACCAATAGTCTTCAATTCGGTTACCGAACACTTCGATCTCATGCCCTGAGTTAAACCGCAGGCGGAGATCTGGTAATGGTGCGCCAACGATGACTTCTGCGAGTGTTGTGCTGTTTATTGGATCGAACAAACTGCACCAGCACTCCCACAACACCCGGTTGATCTCTGGCTCTTCTTTCCCATCCCAGACAGGCCAATCCGCGCTACTCGTCACGTAAATGCCATGTTCTGTGAGTCGCCACGGTGGATCAATCCAGATATAAGCTCGACCCTTCTCCCTCTCACGAAAATCGAAACTCAACTTTATGGAATTGGTAGCGAGCGATCGCTGACATGGTATGCCAACAAGCGACAGTAAGGCGGATGAAAGACCAAAGTCCATACACGTGCCTTTTGCAGATTACTAAATCGAACTTAGGGCCTGTCTCGAAATAAGTGTTACAACTTTTTCCTCGGCGTGATGCGGTAGTTCCATTCGCCATGGAACGATTCCCGCTGGCACTGGATCGTTGCCAGCATCTCCTTCGTCACTTTCAGTCCCTTCGGATATCGT